>JAFYGD010000052.1 GCA_017543415.1 Eubacterium sp.
TACTGCGTGTTGCCTGAGTTATAGGTTGCCCTTGCCTCATCCATAGCAGTTCTGATTTTTGAATAACCGCTGTTAGTGTCAGTTGTAACCGAAGCGCCGTTAAGGTCATTTTTTAAATTCTGGGTGGCGTTGCCTGCAGTAGCAGCGGAGGCCGCCGCATTGGCGCTGTTGCTGTAATTGTAAGAAGTAGCGTTAAACTCGGTTGCTGCCTTGTATTTTGTAACCAAATCTGTAGCGCCGTTTTCTTTTGCAGTAGCAAAGGTAGCGCCCATTGAAGCCGCCTTTGATTTAATAAGGTCGTTCATCGGCTTGGAATTGACTACATAGACTTTCATTGAGGGGCTCACAGAAACGGAATTATCTGGTTTTTCACTGGTAGAAACAGTAAAAATCCAACTAGGCTGCAACGTAACAAAGCCAGCAGTTGATGAGCCTTTATACTTAACAATGTTGCACCAAGACGCCCAGCTTGCACTTGTTACCCCGTAACGCAGTTCTGTGTAAAATGAGTTAGTAGCAGCTTCTGTACCGGCTACATAAACAGTGTTTTTAGAGTTAGTTGCATAGTCAATAAAATTCTTATCTTTGAAATCTGTGAAATTTTCGTTACCGCGACCTCTCCATTGGTTATTTGAAGAATACCCGTTTAAACCGATGAGTTGAAAATTTGTTGTATCAACAACATTAATTTTAAAAACTCGACATGTATCCCATCTTCCGCCTTTTTTACCCATAGCGATAATCGGCATTGATGGCGCAGTAATTCCATCATACAGCATTACAGTTACGTCCGAATACCACATTTCAAGAGTACATTTTGGATTTGAACTGCTTACATTTATATGATATTTATTGTTATTATCATCCTTTGGAACGCCATTATAACTATATAACAGATTTGCAACACCAAGGTTAGCGTAAGTTGTTGAGCTACTGTCGTTTTGATATTTCGGTGTAGCAGTACCCTGTGCCGGGCTCCATGCAGTTAAGCCGTTAATAGCGGACTGCAGGTTGTTCTTTGCCGTCGTTACCGCAGCAGCCGTTCCATCGCCGTATTTATAATCGTCAATTGCCGCCTGGGTTGCAACGTATTTTTCATATGCGGTTTTAACGGTTGCGCCGGTATATACGTTAGTTCCGCTGAGCGCGTTCTGAAGGTTTGTCATAACCGTTTCGGCATCGGATACCTCGTCCGCATAAGCGGTAATGGGCATAACTGAAAACAGCATAAATGCCGCAAGGATTATTGAAAGAATCTTTTTAGTTTTTTTCAAGCTAATCAACTCCATATATTAAAACTGAAAACAAGTATATTATTCCACTTTAATTTATATATTACATAATAAAACGTTTGTCTATTAATTTCAAGTCCTTTTTATAAAGTTTATTAAATGTGACTAAACTATGAACAATACGCACATAATTTTTTTACAATTTGTCCAATATAAACAAAAAACGGGCGGGTTTTTTGTCCAACAAAACGCGGCATAATAAAGAATTGCCTTACTACTTGAAAGTTGCTATAATATCATTAACCTTAAAACGGGAGAGATAATATGTATAATATTCGTATTACGGTTATGAAGCGCGCGGTGCATGAGGATTTGATTGAAAAATACGAAAATCCCATTGAACATGCGTGCGATATGAAGCTCGGCGACGTTTTTGTCAGCGTTAACGGCAGCCGCCCCGAAGGCTTTTGCGAAAGCGCGTGGGACGTTCTTTCGCCGTTCGTTATGACCCTTGCCCACGGCGGGGAAAACTTTTACGACGGCTGGATGAAAAACCCTAAAAGTGCAATGCTTTCCTGTAACGACGGCTTCCGCCCCGTTACATTTCTTGTTGAAACAATACTTTAAGCGAGGTTAAGGAATTTATATGATTAAACAATAAAAAAAGCCCCTGCTAAGCAGGGGTTTCTTTTTGTTATATACTGTCAATAAGCTGTGACACCGTTTCCTTCGCGTCTCCGAGAAGGAGAATGGTGTTTTTCATTTTGTAAAGCGGGTTGGGCACGCCTGCGTAACCGGGGTTTTCATCAAAGTTACAGATTATAACGTGCTTTGCCTCCGCCGCGTCAAGAACGGGCATACCGTAAATCGGCGTTCCCTCCGCAGTGTTTGCGGCGGGGTTGATTACGTCGTTTGCGCCTACTACTATTACAGTATCGCAGTCCTTGAATTCGGGGTTGATAACCTCCATTTCATAGAGCTTATCGTAAGGAACGTCAACCTCGCAGAGAAGCACGTTCATATGGCCGGGCATTCTTCCCGCAACGGGGTGGATTGCAAACTTAACCTCTGCACCCTTTTCCTCAAGCTTATCCGCAAGCATTTTAACCTTGCTCTGCGCCTGTGCAAGCGCCATGCCGTAGCCGGGGATAATAATTACCTTCTGTGCGGCTTTAAGGATTTCCTCGGGCGAAAGCGCAGTTTCCTCTTCCTCTGCGGGCTCCTCTTCGGCTGCCTCTTCGGGAACAGCTTCGTCCTCCGCGGGAGCTTCCTCCTGTGCAGCGGGAGCAGCGGCTTTAACCGCCGTGCTGCCGATAAGGATTGAAACAAGGCTTCTGTTCATGGCTCTGCACATAATCTGGGTAAGAAGCAGGCCTGAAGCGCCTACGATACCGCCGATTGCAACGAGCATTACGTCACCTACTGCAATACCTGCAATACCGCCCGCAACACCGCTGAGCGAGTTAAGCAGGGAAATGGTAATCGGCATATCCGCGCCGCCAACGCGTACTGAGAAAAGTATACCGAAGCATGCCGCAAGAAGAGCGGTAGCCCAAATCGGTGCGTTTAAAACAACCGCAACAACGGTAAGAATAATTGTTACCGCAATAAGCGCGGTGTGGCCTTTTAATACAACCGGCTTCTGGGGCAGAAGCTTATGGAGCTTGCCCGCGGCAACAAGGCTGCCGGTAAAGGTGATAAAACCGATTACAAGCGCAACGGCGGCGGTGTATTTTGAAAACATATCGCCTGCCTGCTTTACGGAAAGGATTGCAACAAGCGCACTTGAAAGTCCGCCGAAGCCGTTGAGCAGAGCAACGAGCTGCGGCATCTGAATCATTTTTACCTTAACGGCAATAAATATGCTGATAATTACGCCGAGCGCGATTGCGCCCCAGATAACGGGAGCGGTAAGCACCTTGTAATTGAACATAGTTACCGCAATGGCAATTACCGCCGAAGCCGCGCTGATTGCGTTACCTGTTCTTGCGGTTTTCGGCTTGCTCATAAGGCTTAAACCGATAAGCACTCCGAGAACGAGCACGCCGCTGATAATGTAGAAAACGAGGGGTGATAAAACGGTTTCCATTAATCGTCGCCCTCCTTTTTAAACATTTTCAGCATTCTTGCCGTAATGCCGAAGCCGCCCGCAACGTTGATTACCGCAAAAACAATGGCAATAACGCCTATAATAATGCTTAAAACGCTGCTGTACTTCTTAAGCTCAACCGCCGTAACGGCAAGCGCGCCGAGAATTGTAATTCCCGAAAGCGCGTTCATTCCGGACATAAGCGGCGTGTGCAGCAGGGTGGGAACGTTATTTATAATAAAGTAGCCTACCACTGCGGCAACAAGAAAGATTATTATTAAAACAATATGTGACATTATTGTTTCTCCTATTTACTCATAGCCTCAATAGCGCCCTTGTGAACAAGCTTGCCGTCAATAGTTGTAAGAATACCCTGAACAATTTCATCGTCCATATCAAGAGCGATTGTTCCGTCCTTGGTAAGGTACTTAACAAGGTTATAAATATTGTGAGCAAACATCCAGGTTGAGCTTGTGGGAAGCATACCGGGGATGTTCTTGATTCCTTCAATGGTAACGCCGTGCTTAACAGCGGTTTCACCGGGTACGGTGCATTCGCAGTTACCGCCCTGGTCAATGGAAATATCAACGATAACCGAGCCGGGCTTCATTGATTTAACCATTTCTTCAGTGATGATTACGGGAGCGAGCTTGCTCGGAACAAGAGCGGAGCAGAAGATAATATCCATATCCTTAACAACGTCCTTAAGAGCCTCTCTCTCCTTAAGAATCCACTCTTCGGAAAGTGCGTTTGCATAACCGCCCTGGCCTACTGCAGCCTCTGCGGGAACGCCGGTGTCAATAATCTTTGCGCCAAGGCTCATAGCCTGCTCTGCCGCTGCGGGACGGATGTCAGCCGCGTGGGTAACAGCGCCGAGACGCTTTGCGGTTGCAAGAGCCTGAAGGCCTGCAACGCCGGTGCCGATAACAAGTGCGTTACACGGCTTGATAACGCCTACTGCACAGAAAATCTGCGGAATGAATTTTGCAAGGTCGTTGGCAGCCATAAGAATTCCCTTATAGCCTGCGCAGGTGCTCATTGAGGTTAACGCGTCAAGGTTCTGCGCTCTTGAAATACGCGGAACGCCGTCAAGCGTTAAGCTGATTACGCCCTTTGCCGCCATCTTTTTAACCATTTCGTGGTTAACGGGGGACGCGGGATGAATGAAGGTGATAAGGTACTGTCCCTCATGCATCATATCAATTTCGTGAACGCCTTTTTCATCGTTGAAAAGGGGTTCCTTTACCTTAAGAATTATGTCGGCTCTCTGATAAAGCTCTGCAACGTCGGCAACTAATTCAGCGCCTGCTGCTGCATATTCATCGTCTGAAAAGAACGCTTCAACGCCCGCGCCCTTTTCAACAAGAACAGCGTAACCGTCGTTCTTGAGCTTTGCAACGGTTTCCGGAATTGCGGAAACACGTCCCTCACCGTGCATAATTTCTCTTGGAATACCTACTACCATAGTTTTTCATATCCTTTCTTTAAATTTTTTACATATTTTCAAGCAGACAAACGTCATACTTGTTGGTTGAAAGCACAACGGAGGTTCGGGTAAGCGAAACTCCTTTAATTGACTTTATGTTGTTGAGCACGTCCTCAAGCGTTTTTCCCGCTTCGGTAATAACCTTGAGCAGAAAGTCAAAATCGCCCGCTATGTAGTGACATTCGGCAACCGCGCCGTTTTGCTTTACCTCCTCAACAAAGCCCTCGTAATACTTTGGGTGGTCAAGGCGTACCAGAATAAACGCGGTCAAATCGCGCCCGAGCAGCTTGTGGTCAACAAGGATTGAATACTGTTTAATAACGCCTGAGCTTTCAAGCTTTTTTATCCTCTCAATTACGGCGGAGGTGGAAAGGTTGATTTTTGCGCTTATATCCGTTGCGTTTACCCTTGAATTGTCTTTAAGGCATTCAAGAATTTTATAATCAAGAGCGTCCATTTTTTCACCTCCGTAATATACCTTGATTATAATAATTTTTCGCTAAAAAGTAAAGCAAATATAAAAAACAAGAAAAATATTTCGGTAAACGGATATTTACACAAAAAATATTATTGTGTAAAAACAAAAAATGCAGCTCATAAAGAGCTGCGTAGGCTTATTCTGTTTTGCCCATTACGTTAAGGGGGTTGACGTATTTGCCGTCAAGCTTTGCTTCAAGGTGAAGGTGGGCGTTCTGCGCCGCCTCCTGCGGAACGGAGCCGAGCGTTCCTATTTTATTACCTATATCAACGCGCTTTCCCTTCTTTACGCTTATGCTTTCAAGCCCGCAGTATTTTACAACAAGCTTTCCGCCATGGTCAATAATTACAACGCCTCCGAGCATATTGTCGTTATATGCGTCAAGAACAATTCCGTCGTTTATTGCTATTACGTCGTCGCCCTTGCTGCCTTTAAAGTCAACCGCCGGGTGAGCGCGCCAGTCGCCCATCGTTTCGTCAAGGCTTAATTCCTCGCTGTAACCGCGGTCAACCGCTTCGGTAAGCGGATATTTGTAAAAGCTTTTATAGGGCGTGTTGTTTTTGCCCTTCGGCATTGACTGCGGCTCGGTGGTTTTCTTTTCCGTGCTGCTTTCGGGTTCGGCGGGCTTTGCCGTCGTTTCGGTTACGGTTACCGCGTGCTGAACCTCCGTGGTTGCCTGACGTGTTGTTGAAACCTTAAGCGTCTGGTTTTCGTTTACCGTGCTGTTGTTCGTTTTTCCCTGCGAAAAATACACAATCAGCCCGAGCGAAATAATACAAAGACATACAACGGAAAACAGCGCTTTAATGTTTTTGTTTTCCCTGCCGTTAGTTTTTTCTGACATAATTAACACCTCGGGTTTATTGTTGCCCGAGGTGCTGATTTTTATTCATTTTTATTTTCGGAAAGCGAATTCTGTAAAAGTTCAAGCGTTGTTCTTACAACGTCAATTGCGTTTTCATTTAAAAGCTTTACGGAAATAAACGAGCGTTTAAGCGCCTTGAACGAAGCGCGTAAGCGCATTTTTTCATTGAGCATAATCAGGTATTCGGGGCGTACCTCGTCAACGTAGAAGTTAACGGCGCCGCCGCTTTGCTTGATTTCGCTGATACCGAGTGACAGCGCGGTGTTGCGCAGCAGGGCAATTTCAACAAGCCCGTAAACCTGTGCGGGCGGAACGCCGAAACGGTCGGTTAGCTCGTCGTAAACGTCGTTCGCGTCCTTGTCGCTTTTAATATTTGCAATCGCTTTATACATACCGAGCCTTGCAGAGGCGGAGGAAATGTAGCTTTCGGGGATGGTTGCGTCAACCGGAAGGTCAATAAGACATTCGGGCTCCTTTGCTTCGGGAGCGCGCTCTCCTTTTTCTTCGCGTACCGCCTCGTCAAGCAGCTTAAGGTACATATCGTAGCCAACGCTTTCCATATGGCCGTGCTGACGGTTGCCCAGCAGCGAGCCCGCTCCGCGAATCTGAAGGTCTCGCATTGCGATTTTAAATCCGCTGCCGAATTCGGTGTATTCGCGGATTGCTTCAAGCCGCTTTGCCGCTATTTCGGAAAGGGTATCGCCGCGGTTAAAGGTAAAGTAGGCGTAGCCCCTTCGGTTTGAACGGCCAACGCGTCCTCTTATCTGGTGCAGCTGGGCAAGGCCCATTCTGTCAGCGCGTTCAATTATAAGGGTGTTAACGTTGGGAACGTCAATTCCCGTTTCAATTATGGTTGTGCAGACGAGTATATCAATTTCGCCCTTTAAAAGCTGGTCCCATACGTCTGAAAGCTGTTCCTCGCTCATTCTTCCGTGGGCAATTCCTATGCGCGCGTCAGGGATAGCTTTTTTGATAAGCAGCGCCGTGCGGTCAATCGTTTCAATGTTGTTGTGAAGGAAGTAGCACTGACCTCCGCGGGCAAGCTCGCGCTCCATAGCCTCGCAAAGAATGCCGAAATCGTATTCAATAACGTAGGTCTGAACGGGGTAGCGGTCGCCGGGAGCCTCCTCTAAAAGCGACATATCGCGTATTCCGCTCATAGCCATATTCAGCGTTCGCGGAATGGGAGTTGCGGAAAGGGTAAGCACGTCAACGCGCGGAAACTTTTCCTTGATTTTTTCCTTCTGTGCAACGCCGAAGCGCTGTTCCTCGTCAACAATCAGCAGCCCCAAATCCTTAAAGGCGATATCCTTGCTGATAATACGGTGGGTACCGATTAAAAGGTCAACCCTGCCCTGCGCCAAATCGCGCAGGATTTCCTTTTGCTTGGTCGGGGAAACGAAGCGGGAAAGCATTTCAATCCTTACGGGATAGTTTTCCATACGCTTTTTGGCGGTCTGAAAATGCTGCATTGCAAGAACGGTGGTAGGCACTAAAATTGCGCATTGCTTGCTGTCGCCTATGCATTTAAAGGCGGCGCGCAGCGCAACCTCCGTTTTGCCGAAGCCCACGTCGCCGCAAAGCAGCCTTTCCATAGGCGCGGGCTTTTCCATATCGCTTTTAATTTCATCGGCGCAGCGCAGCTGGTCCTCGGTTTCCTCGTATTCAAAGCGCAGCTCAAAATCGCGCTGTAAATCAGTGTCCTCGCTGAAGGCGTAGCCCTTCGTGCTGATACGCTTTGCGTAAAGCGCGATAAGCTCCTTCGCCATATCGCGTACGCTTTCGCGCACGCGTGTTTTTATGCGTTTCCAGTTGCCCGAGCCAAGTCGGTTGACCTTTACGCGCGCGTTGTCGTTAGGACCGATGTATTTTGAAACCATATCGAGCTGCGTTACGGGAACGTAAAGCGCGTCGCCCTTAGCATAGCTGATTTTAATATAATCCTTGCGTACGCCGCTGATTTCCATAGTTTTTATTCCGTCAAAAACGCCTATACCGTGAACGTTATGAACGATGTAATCGCCCGCGCTCAGCTCGTCGAGTGAGCGGACGGCGTCCTTTGACGAAAATCTTTTGTGCTTTTTCTTGCTCTGGTTTGCCTTTGCGTGGGTGAAAAGCGCAAACTTCATATCTGACAGCTGAAAGCCCGACGAGAGCGTTCCCGTCAGCA
>JAFYGD010000006.1 GCA_017543415.1 Eubacterium sp.
CCGTGGGTTAAGGCTCTGATTGAAAAAGAGCTTCCAAACGCCAACATAGTTGAAACAAACACCTACTACGAAGGTGACCGCTATACCACAGAACAGCACAGAAAAACGCTTGAAATAAACGGATGGACATTCTGTGACGTTGACATTATGGACGAAAACGGCACCGTTGCGCTTCCCGTTATGGGCGGCAAATGGTTTAATGAAATGTATATGGGAAAAAACATAACAAATTATGATTCACTTCTTGTTTTAACCCACTTTAAGGGCCATATGATGGGCGGCTTCGGCGGTTCAAACAAAAATATCGGCATAGGCTGTGCGGACGGAAGAATAGGTAAAAAAATGATTCACACCGCTGAGGGTTCAAGCAATATGTGGAGCATTGCCGAGGAAGAGCTTATGGAGCGAATTGCGGAAAGCTCAAAGGCAACCGTAGACTTTTTCGGAAAGCACATCACCTTTATCAACGTGCTTCGCAATATGTCCGTTTCCTGCGACTGCGAGGGCTGCGCGGCAATGCCGGTTGTTACGCCGAACATAGGAATACTTGCTTCAACGGATATATGCGCTGTTGACACGGCGTCCGTTGACTTGGTTTACGCTCTGGACGAAAGGGACCATGCAGACCTTGTTGAGCGTATTCAGACGCGCCACGGTCACCGTCAGCTGAGCTATATGAAGGAGCTTGGAATGGGTAACGATAAATACGTTCTTATTGACCTTGACAATGACGAAAAGCGGATTTACCCCAAGGAAGCGGTTGAGGGAGTAATCCCGTTTGATGAAGATAACAGATAAAAGGTAAAAAATATGTTTTTCGGTATTTCGGCAGGAATAACCTGGGCGCTTGAAACGGTAATACTCGGAATTGCGCTCGGTATGACTCCCTTTGTTTCAAACGAAAGGGCTTTGTTTCTTGCGCCGTTTGTAAGCACCTTTCTTCACGACGGATGCTCGGCAATATGGGCGTGCATTTACAACACGTCAAGAGGAAAGCTGCCCGACGTTTTTAAAGCGCTGAAAACGAAAAGCGGAAAATTTGTTATACTCGCAGCGCTTATAGGCGGACCGATAGGTATGACGGGCTATGTGCTTACAATAAACTACCTCGGCGCTTCAATAGGCGCGGTTGCAAGCGCCGTGTTCCCCGCTATCGGTGCGGTACTTGCATATATTTTCTTAAAAGAGGAAATGAAATGGTACCGCTGGCTGCTGCTCGGAATTACTCTGCTCGGCGTTTACGGGCTGAGCTATTCGCCCGATATTTCGGTTAAAAACTTCTGGCTCGGAATTACGGGCGCGCTTATGTGTTCCTTCGGCTGGGGCATTGAGGCGGTTATACTTGCAAAATGCTTTAAGGACCCGAGCGTTAAAAACGAATACGCGCTTCAGATAAGACAGACTACCTCTGCGCTGACCTACGGAATAGTTATCCTTCCCGCGCTTAAAGGCTGGGGCTTTACTGCAGGCCTTTTCACCGCGCAGTCAGTTAAGGTGCTTCCCGTTATTGCTGCGGCTGCTTTTTTTGCAACGGTATCCTACCTCTGCTATTACAGAGCTATTTCAAAAATCGGCGCGTCAAAGGCTATGGCGCTTGACGTAACCTACGCCGCGTGGGCAATAGTTTTCACCGTAATCATACTGAGGGATTTTTCGGTGCTTTCCCCGCTCACGGTAACCTGCGCGCTTACGGTAATAATCTGCGGAATACTTTCCGCAACCGATTTCAAACAGCTTAAATCAAAACGGAATAAAAAATAAAAAAGGAACGGCGGTGCCGTTCCTTTTTAATCAGTCTTTTTTAGGTCTGCGGGGGCCGTGATGATGACCGCCCTTTTTCTTCGGGGGTGCGTCGTCAATTTCGTTTTCGGGCTTTAAGCCTTCAAGCTCAATGAGCGCGTCACGGCGGGAAAGGTCAATCTTGCCCTCGTCCGTAATACCGATGCACTTAACGATTACGCTGTCGCCAACGTTTACAACGTCCTCAACCTTTTCCGTTCTCTTAACGTCAAGGCGTGAGATATGAACAAGTCCCTCTTTACCCGGAGCAATTTCAACGAAAGCACCGAAGTTCATAAGTCTTGTTACAACGCCGTTATAGAAGGCACCAACCTCGGGGTCGGTTGCAATAAGGCGTACAACCTCAATAGCTGCATCGCACTTATCCGCATCCTGACCTGAAACAAATACGTTACCGTCTTCCTCAATTTCAATTTTAACGTCAAAGTCAGCCTGAATCTGCTGAATAATCTTACCGCTCTTGCCGATAACATCACCGATTTTATCGGGATTGATTGCGATAGTCTTCATCTTTGGAGCGTACTTGGAAAGCTCTGCTCTCGGCTCGCTGATAACGGGAAGCATAATCTCGTCAAGGATGTAATTTCTTGCCTTGTGAGTTTTTGCAAAAGCTTCCTTAATAATTTCGGGAGTAAGGCCGTGAACCTTGAGGTCCATCTGGATTGCCGTAATACCCTTCTTGGTACCTGCTACCTTGAAGTCCATATCACCGTAGAAATCCTCAAGTCCCTGAATATCAACCATAGTCATAAAGTCGCCGTAAACGCCTTCATCACCGGTGATAAGGCCGCAGGAAATACCTGCAACGGGAGCCTTAATCGGAACGCCCGCTGCCATAAGAGCAAGGGTTGAACCGCAGATTGAGCCCTGTGAGGTTGAACCGTTGGAGGAAAGAACCTCGGATACAACACGGATTGTATACGGGAATTCCTCAATTGACGGAAGAACGGGAACAAGGGCCTTTTCAGCAAGCGCGCCGTGACCGATTTCACGTCTGCCGGGTCCTCTTGAAGGCTTGGTTTCGCCTACGGAATAGGACGGGAAGTTGTAGTGGTGAATATATCTCTTTTCGGTCTGCTCATCAAGTCCGTCAAGCGCCTGTGCGTCACGAATACCGCCAAGGGTAGCAACGGAAAGCACCTGAGTCTGTCCTCTTGTGAACATACCTGAGCCGTGAGCTCGTGCAAGAAGGTCAATCTCCGCATTAAGAGGACGGATTTCGTCAATGCCGCGTCCGTCAACACGCTTATGCTCGTCCTTAAGCCAAGCGCGTACAACATGCTTTTGAACAAGGTACATAATCTCGTCAAGCTTTGCGGTATTCTCCTCAAAACGCTCGTCAAACTTTTCGTGAACAGCCTCGTAAATAGGAAGAAGCCTTTCGTCACGAACATTTTTATCGTCTGTATCAAGAGCCTTTTTAACGTCCTCAATGCAGAATTCTTCAATTTCAGCCATTACAGCCGGGTCGGGGTCGGAGCTTTCGTATTCAAACTTCGGCTTGCCTACCTCTTCAACAATACCGTTGATGAACTGAACGATTTTCTTGTTTTCCTCATGGCCTGCCATGATAGCGTTGAACATTGTATCGTCGTCAATCTCATTACCGCCTGCCTCAATCATTGCAACGAGATCTGCGGTTGAAGCAACCGTAAGAACAAGGTCGCTCTTTGCTCTCTGCTCAAGAGTGGGGTTGATAACGATTTCACCGTCAACAAGACCTACGTTTACGCCTGAAATCGGGCCGTCCCACGGAATATCGGAAATAGCGATAGCCGCGGATACGCCAATCATAGCGGTAATTTCGGGCGAGCAGTCCGGGTCAACGGACATAACGGTAGCAACTACCGAGCAATCGTTTCTTAAATCCTTGGGGAACAGCGGGCGGATTGGACGGTCAATACAACGTGATGTAAGAATTGCCTTTTCGCTCGGTCTGCTCTCTCTTCTCTGGAAGGAGCCGGGAATTCTTCCTACGGAGTACATCTTCTCCTCATAGTCAACTGAAAGCGGGAAGAAGTCAACGCCCTCTCTGGGCTTAGCGGATGCGGTTACGTTACAGAGAACCTCTGTTTCACCGTAACGCGCCATAATTGACGCATTTGCAAGCCCTGCCATCTTACCGGTTTCAAGGGTAAGCTTTCTGCCTGCAAGCTCTGTTTCCCAGACTTTAAAATTCTTGAAAAACATATTTTTTACCTCTCTTTTAATTTATTTTCAAAAGGAGGAAAATTGTAATAAACTGAAAACATCAGCGGTGTAATACCTTCAGTTTATCACAATTTATTACTCCTCCTTTTAGAATTACAAAAATAACTTAGCAGACGGTATTGCTACCGTCTGCCAATGAACATTAGTCCTCTGTTTCAGCGATATTACGCTCGATTGTGTTACGGATACCGAGCTTTGCGATAAGCTGACGGTACTCGTTAACGTCCTTCTTGTAAATGTAGGAAAGAAGGTTTCTTCTGTGACCTACCATTTTAAGAAGACCGCGGCGTGAGTGATGGTCCTTCTTATGAATCTTAAGATGCTCGGTAAGTTCCTGAATTCTGAAAGTAAGAACAGCAACCTGTACCTGAGCGGAACCTGTATCGCCCTCGTGAACAGCATATTCCTTAATGATAGCCTGCTTTTGTTCCTGAGTCATTCTTTTTTCCACCTTTCATAATATTACCATATTGCGGAGAACGCAGTAGCGGGAGGTGAACCCCGAAACCGGGTAATCCGTTAACAGCGAAAGTGATTATAACATATAAGAATTAATTTGTAAAGAAAAATTTTTATTTTTTTATTCTTGACAAATCCATTTTATGTGTTATAATTGATAAGCCGCATATTATGGGCAGCAAAGAAGTTCGTCTATCCTATTATCCAAATCAAAAAGCAGGCGAAGCCGAATTTTGATTTGAGAGGAGAAACGTCTGCAGTGATTATTAACATAATGCGCAGCGTTATGTTTCAATCACGGAGGGTGTTTGGACGACGCCTATCGTAGCGAGTCTTATGAAAGGTAGAATAAAGTATGTACGCAGTTATCGTTACAGGCGGAAAGCAGTACAAGGTTGAAGAGGGCGACGTTCTTTACGTTGAAAAGCTCGGCGCTGAAGCTGACGAGGAAGTAACCTTTGATAACGTTCTTGCAGTTAGCTCACTTGCAGGCTTTAAGGCAGGCAAGGATTGCGCAGGCGCAACCGTAACAGCTAAGGTTCTTAAGAACGGCAAGGCTAAGAAAATCACTGTTTTCACCTACAAGCCGAAGAAAAACGAAAAGCGCAAGATGGGTCACCGTCAGCCTTACACCAAGGTTGAGATTACCAAAATCAACGCATAATGATTAGAGTAAGCTTTTTTAAAAAGGGAGAAATGCTGACAGGCTTTGAATGTAAAGGTCATTCAAATTCAGCCGAATACGGAAGCGATGTTCTTTGCGCCTTCGTTTCAAGCGCCTGCTACCTTACGGCAAATACGGTTACCGAGGTAACCGCCCTTAAGGCTGACGCAAGAGCTGAGGAAGGCTATATGAGGCTCAGCATTAACGAAAGTCCTCAAAAAGCACAGGATATCCTTAATGGCTTAATGCTTCATTTAACAGA
>JAFYGD010000053.1 GCA_017543415.1 Eubacterium sp.
AGGGGCGCCGTAAGGGATATGGTAACCAAAAACGAACTGTCCACCGAAAGAAAAAGCTTTCAGTTTGCAAAGGGCAAGACGTATTTTACAATGGTAATGCACAACAGTAATTTTTATAATTACGAAAATCCGGGCGAGCTTGACTCATATATGCAGGAAGCGGATTCCGTTGCCCTTACCTTAAAAAACGGACTGCTCAAAAAAACCGTTAACGTAGGCCTTTACGCTAACTTCAACGTAGGCGACAGCATGGAATGGGAGCGTTTTAACGGCACCTACCGCGCCGACTATGACAAGTACGGAATTCTTAAGCAGACCTCTGCAAAATTCCGTATGGGACCCTCCGGTAAGCAGGAAAGCTTTAAGGTTACAAGAAAGAACGGTCTTGTAACCCAGGTTATCCGCCGCCGCTGGATGAAGCCGCAGGGCAAGAAGGGCTACTGGCAAAACGAAGAAAAAATCGTTTTCAAGTATACAAATAAGAAAATCTCAAAGCAGAGATACGCCATGATGATTAACGCCGCAGTTATAGGCAGCGACAACAACTATTACCTTTATTACTGGTATTAAACAATAAACAAAAACGGATGAGGGGCCTCATCCGTTTTTTTCTATTCAAGATTATCAGTTAAAATCATAATTGCGCTGAGAGCCGCAACGGGAGCTGTCTGTGTCCGCAGAATTCTTTTGCCGAGGGTTGCCTGAACGGCTCCCGCTTCGCACAGCAGCTTAACCTCCGCTTCCTCAAAGCCGCCTTCCGGGCCGATATATATTGAAACGCTTTTTGTACGGCTGCCTATTATTTCCTTCAGCGGAGCTCCGCCGCCCTCATAAAACACAATTTTTATCTGTGCGTTATCCTGCGCGGCAGCCTGCTTTAAAGTCAGCATTTCCGATATTTCGGGAATAATTCCGCGCCCGCTTTGCTGCGCCGCTTCAAGCGCAATTTTGCGGTAGCGCTCCGTTTTCTTTTTTGCTCCCTTTTCATCGGGCCTGCTTACGCAGCGCGAGGTCAGTACGGGAACAATTCTCACCGCGCCGAGCTCCGTGCATTTCTGAATTATATCCTCAAGCTTACTGCCCTTCGGGTTGCCCTGATAAATGGTAACGGCGCAGGACGGCTCGCTTTCGCCCGCCTGCTTATAACAGACCTTAAGGCGTACCGTATCGCGCCCGATTTCCTCAATCATACAGCCGAAATCTTCTCCGTTGCCGTCGGTTACTGTAAGCATATCGCCCTTTTTCATCCTGAGCGACTTTGCAATATGGCGCGCCTGCTCACCGTCAAGGAGCACCTCGTTTTCAGGCGTGTAATCAATAAACAGCTTTTGCATTTCTACTCCTCTACATGCTCAACGGCGCAGTTGATAATTATTTTTACGTGCTCGTCCGCAAGGGAATAATAAATATTCTTGCCCTCGCGCCTTGCCTTAACAAGGTGGCTGTGCTTAAGAGCGCGCAGCTGGTGGGAAACCGCCGTCTGCGTTGCGCCGACGGCGGAGGTGATTTCGCCCACGTTTTTTTCGTCTTCAAAAAGCGCAAGAAGGATTTTTACCCTTGTTCCGTCCGCAAACATTTTAAATAAATCCGCAATTTCATAAATTTCGTTTTCGTCCATTTCTGTTACCTCACATGTTATATATGAACACATCTTACATATGTTATTATATATAAATAAAATAAATTGTCAAATAAAAATATTTATGCTATAATTAATTATTAACATTTATTATTCGGTGGAGTTATGAAAAACGCAGGGCTTAAGGCGGTAATATTCGGAGCGGTTCTGAATTTTACGCTCGCTGTTGTAAAACTGTATATCGGCATAAGCAGTAACCTTTTGACAATTTACTGCGACGCGGTCAACAATCTTGCGGATAATTTTTCCTGCGTGCTTGCAATCGGCGGGTTCATTCTTGTAAAAAAACTCGGCGAAAGGCAGTCCGAAAGGGCGCAGAGCCTTTGCACCTTTGTTATCAGCGCGATAGTTGCCGTAACGGGTATTTACTTTGTATACAACGGCCTTGAGCGTTTTCTGTACCCCACCCCCGTTGTTTATTCGGTTAAATACGCAGTGCTCATTGCCGTAACCGTCGGAGTAAAAATATTTATGGCGGTTATGTATAAGGCGTTTAACAAGCATGAAAATTCGGACGTTCTGCGCGCGCTTGTTACGGACAGTATTCTTGACTGCTTTATTACCGTTGCCGCTCTTATGAGCCTGTTCCTTGTTTCAAAATTAAACTACGCCGTTGACGGCGTTTTCGCCGTAGTAACGGGTGGTATAATTACGGTCTCTGCAATCAGGAGCCTGATAAAAGAGGCTAAATTTTTAGTTCTTTAAGGAGAGTTTGTTATGTCAACAAAAGAAAAAGCAAAAAAAGGTAAGAAAGTTCGCAGATTTTTCAGAAACTTCTTTCTCTGCCTGCTCTGTTTAATAGTTGTTGTTGCCGCGGCTACCGCCGTTGTTAACACTGTTGTAAACAAGAGCGAAAAGAACTTTGTTTCCGATTCCGTTAAGCCCGTTGAATACACGGAGCAGCTTGTTCCCGAGCTTGACGAGGACGGTTATTACACCTTCACAACCGACAGGGATTTTAAAGTGCTGCAGCTTACCGACGTTCATATCGGCTCCGGCTATATGAGCTCAAAGAAGGATATGATGGCGCTCAACGCCGTTGCAGCAATGGTTACCGCCGAAAAGCCCGACCTTGTAGTTGTTACCGGCGATATTGCTTACCCCGTACCCTTCCAGTCCGGAACGCTTAACAATAAGTTCGGCGCAGGCGTTTTTGCGGACCTTATGGAAAAGCTCGGCGTTTACTGGTGCGCTGTTTACGGCAACCACGATACGGAGGCTTATTCATATTTCAACCGCAAAAAGATTTCCGAAAAGGTATATGAAAACCGTGAAAAATATCCGCACAGTCTTTTCCAGTCGGGTCCCGAGGACGTTGACGGCTACGGCAACTACGTAATCAAGGTTAAAAATTCAATAGGTCAGATTACGCAGGCGCTGTTTTTGATTGACTCTCACTCCTACACGGACGGCGACTATTTCGGAATTCAGTGGAAATACGACGCAATTCACGAAAACCAGGTTAAATGGTACGAGGGCGTTGTTGCTTCCCTTACCGAAGAAAACGCGGGAATTGAGCCGAAATCACTCGCCTTCTTCCACATTGCTCCCAACGATATGAGCACGGCCTTCAAGGAGTACAAGGCTGCGGGCTACAAGGACACCGAAAACGTTAAGCACAAATACGGCGTAATTGCGGAAAGCAACGACGTTATCTGCACAAGCCAGCACAATTTCGGCCTTGTTGATTCCTTCAGGCAGCACGGCACCAAGGGCGTATTCTTCGGCCACGACCACCTTAACAATATCTCCCTTGATTATAAAGGCGTTTTACTTACATACGGATATTCCATTGACTACCTTGCATATCCCGGTATTTACAAGTACGGCGTTCAGCGCGGCTGCACGGTTATTACCGTTAAACCCGACGGCAGCTTTGACAACAGACTTGAAAACTACTATCAGGATAAATATCAGTCAATCAACGCCAAGGAGCACGTTATCCTTGACCACGATATGAAGGACGACTACGCTTCCGCAGGCTCGCTTTTCTCATTCCAGACGGCAAATCAGGATACCGACAAGAATAAAGATAAGGAGTAACGCCTTGGATTTTAAAGACGACAGATTTATGACCGCGCTTGCCCTTTGCGTTGTTGCCTTTGTTGTTGCACAGGCGCTGTTCTTCATGGTAAGAGCAATTAAACGCGCAAGGGAACTCGGCATAGAAAAAAGCACGATTAAAAACACGATAATTTCCTCCTCCCTTTTTACCGTTGCTCCCGCAATAGGAATTGTTGCAACGGTGCTTACCCTTGCGGCGGGGCTCGGCTACGTCCTCCCGTGGATAAGGCTTTCGGTAATTGGCAATATTTCCTACGAGGTTACAGCCGCAACAAGCGCGGTTGACGCCTTCGGACTTAAGGGCGGAATTGCAAACCCGATTACGGACCCCAAGGTTTTTTCAACAATCGCGTGGGTTATGACCCTCGGCTCAATGATGCCCCTTATCCTCACCCCGCTCTTTCTCAAAAAGATTCAGGGCAGAGTAGGCAAAGCCGTTTCGGGCAACAAGGCGTGGGCTGACGTTATGAGCGCGGCTGCGTTCATAGGCCTGATTGCCGCATTTGTTGCAAGGGCTATTGCCGGACAGGGCGAAAAAACCGTAACCGGAGACGGCGCGGGAACGCTTTCCGTATGCGCGCTCGTATTTTCAATTATTATAATGCTTATCCTTTCAAAGCTTGCAGAAAAGCCGAAGATGAAATGGCTTGAAAGCTTTGCAATGCCCCTTTCAATGATAGGCGCAATGGTGCTTGTTGTTGTAATGGCTCAGGTATTGCCCCACGATATTGCATTTCTTGAGTGGAGGGGTTAATTATGAACGATAAGTATTTAAACAAAACCCACACCTACGGCAGGCTCTGGATGCTTGTTACCCTTCTTGTATTCCTTTCCGTTCCCTGCCTTATCTGCTACCATCTCGGCGTTAAGCCCGAGCTCGGTATGATAGGAAAGGGGCTCGCTTCCGTTGCGCTCGTTTTCTACCCGACGGCGGTAATTGAGGTTATAACCTATTCGCCCCTGCTCGGAACCGGCGGAACCTACCTCGGCTTTGTTACGGGCAATATTACAAACCTTAAAATGCCCGTTGCCCTTTCCGCAATGGAGAGCGCAAAGGTTGACGCCAACAGCGACGAGGGCGAGGTTATCTCAACAATTTCAATAGCCGCTTCCTCTATTGTAACAACAATAATTATTGCCGTTTTCGTTCTGCTTTTCAGACCGCTGCTCGGCAAAATCACGGGCGAAGGCTCTCCCTTTGCCCCCGCGTTTCAGCAGGTAACGCCCGCGCTTTTCGGCGCGCTCTGCGCTTCCTACCTTGCAAAGCACTGGAAAATATCAATCCTTCCGATTGTGCTTTTAACCCTTGTGCTTCTGTTTAAGGGAACGCTCGCAATCGGCGTGCTTATTCCCGTAGGCGTTGTTGTTTCACTGCTCGGCGCTCACTTAATGTTCAAGAAAGGCTTGGTTGGCAGACAATGAGTACAGGACAGATAATTCTTTTTGCGGTTCTCGGTATAATTGCGCTTGCAATTATCATTACGGCAATTAAGGCGGCGTTTTTCGGAGTAAAGCGCCCCGACGTTGAGCCTATGGAAAAGGAGCGCGTTGACGAAAAGAGAGTTCAGCGCCACTTAACCGAGGCTATTCAGATTAAAACAATTTCAAACGTTGACGAAAGCAAGGTTGACTGGAGCGAATTTGAGCGCTTTCACGCCTTTCTTGAAAAAGAGTTCCCGCTCACGCACAAAACCCTTAAGCGCGAGGTTGTTTCAAAGGCCTCCCTGCTCTACACCTGGGAGGGTAAAAACCCCGAACTTGACGGAATCGCCTTTCTTTCACATCAGGACGTTGTGCCGATTAGCGAGGGAACCTATGACGACTGGGAGCACCCGCCGTTTGAAGGATATAACGACGGCGAATTCATCTGGGGACGCGGCGCGCTCGATATGAAAAACCACCTTATCTGCGTTATTGAGGCGGTTGAAACCCTGCTTGAGGACGGCTTTGTTCCCGAGCGCACGGTTTACCTCTGCTTCGGTCACAACGAGGAAATCGTTGCAGGCGAAAACAACGGCGCGCAGGCGCTTATGGAAACGCTCAAAGAGCGCGGCGTCCGCCTTGATTCAACTATTGACGAGGGCGGCGCAATTCTTCCCGCCAACATTCCCGGTATTTTAAAGGGCAACCTTGCAGGAGTCGGCATTGCCGAAAAGGGCAACACCGATTTAAGAATTACCGTTCACGCAAAGGGCGGTCACTCCTCACAGCCCCCGCAACACACGGGAGTCGGTATGGTTGCGGACGTTGTTCACGACCTTGAAAAGCATCAGTTCAAGGCTACAATGCTTCCTATGGTTAAGGATATGTTCACCTTAATCGGCAGGCATATGACCTACCCCGGAAGGCTTGTAACCTGTAACCTTACAATCCTTAAACCGCTTATTCTTGCTATTGCAAAAAGAATTCCTCCCGCCGCTTCGTTCATAAGAACAACAACGGCGTGCACAATGCTTCAGGGCTCGCCCGCGGCTAACGTTCTGCCCCAGACGGCAAGCGTTACGGTTAACTTCCGCCAGCTCCCCGGAACGACTACCGAGGATTTGTTTGAGCATATCCGCAAGGTTTGCCGCAACAAGGATATTGAAATAGAATACGTTAAGGGTAAAGAGGCTTCCGCCGTTTCACCCACAGATACAAGGGCGTTTGAAACGCTTAACGTGCTTTCGCACCAGATTGATAAGTACAACATAGTTGCCCCGTACCTTGTTATGGGCGGAACGGACACCTATCATTACGAGGATATCTGCGATAACCTTTACCGCTATTCCCCGTTCGTTGTAAGCACAAGCCTTTTACTCACCACCCACTCAACCAACGAGCGCTGCCCCGTTGCCGCACTCGGAGAGGGCGTTCAGTTCTTCAAACGCTACATAAAAATAATGGCAAGCGAATAATAAAAACAGACCAAACCTCGTTTGGTCTGTTTTTATTTGGCTCCCTTTACACAAGGGAGGCGTTAAGACTTTTTATAGATTATTGCTTCTCTTTCTGGACCGTTACTTACCATTGTGATGTTACAGCCCATTTCGTTTTCAATGAACTCAACGTAGTCCCTTGTTTCCTGCGGAAGCTCGTTATAGTTCTTTATGCCGCGGATATCGCAGTGCCAGCCCTTGAAGGTTTTAAGCACGGGCTTTGCCTTTTTAAGGTCGGGCGTCGTCGGGAAATCCTTGGTGATTTTACCGTCAATATCGTAGGCAACGCAGACCTTGATTTCCTCAAGATAGGAAAGGCAGTCAAGCGCGGTCATTACAACCTGGGTTGCGCCCTGGCACTCAATGCCGTAGCGGGAAGCAACGCAGTCAAACCAGCCTACCCTTCTCGGTCTGCCGGTGGTTGCGCCGAATTCGCCCTTGTCGCCGCCGTGGATACGAAGCTCCTGCGCCTCGTCGCCGAAGATTTCGGAAACAAATTCGCCCGCGCCTACAGCAGAGGAATAAGCCTTGGTAACAACAACTATATCCTCAATTTTGTGGGGCGGAATACCTGCGCCAACCGCGCCGTAGCCGGCAAGAGTTGACGAGGAGGTAACCATCGGGTAAATACCGAAGTCGGGGTCCTTAAGAGTACCGAGCTGACCTTCAAGAAGGATATTCTTGCCTTCCTTGATTGCCTCTGAAAGATACTTGTGGGTATCGCAAACGTAAGGCGCAATCTTCTCTTTGTATTCCATACAGGTGTTATAAAGCTCCTCCTCGCTGAGAAGAGGCTTATGGTAAACGTGTTCAAGGGTGAGGTTTTTAAGGGTGCAGATGTTCTTAAGCTTTGCCTTAAGGGTTTCATCGTCAAAAAGCTCGTTTACCTGAATACCGATTTTGCTGTACTTATCCGAAAAGAAGGGCGCGATACCGCTCTTCGTTGAACCGAAGGCGTTTTTGCCGAGCCTTTCCTCCTCATATTCGTCAAGCAGAATATGGTAAGGCATTAAAATCTGCGCGCGTTCGGAAACAAGGAGCTTCGGATTGAGCCCCGCCTTTTTAATCTGCTCAAGCTCGTTTATGAACTTGTTTATATCAAGCGCAACACCGTTTCCGATAATACAGGTTGTATGGTCATAACAAACGCCGCTGGGCATAAGGTGGAGCGCAAAGCGTCCGTGCTCGTTAATGATTGTATGTCCTGCGTTTGCACCGCCCTGAAAACGGATAACTATATCGCTTTTTTCAGCGAACATGTCGGTAATTTTTCCCTTGCCTTCGTCGCCCCAGTTGGCGCCCACTATTGCTCTAATCATGTTAATATCTCCTGCGTATTTACAATTGTAAATTGATAATTGATAATTGACAATTGATAATTAACGGTGCTCGCCGCACGGGCATTATAATCAGGTGTGGACAGAGTCCACCCATAATTATCAATTATACATTATACATTATCAATTAATTATTAATGATGGAAAAGTCTGATGCCGGTCATTGTCATTGCAATGCCGTATTTGTCGCAGCATTCAATAACCTCTTTGTCCCTTACGGAGCCGCCGGGCTGCGCAATGTACTTAACGCCGGATTTAACTGCGCGCTCAATATTATCCTCAAACGGGAAGAACGCGTCCGAACCGAGGGCAACGTTGTCCATCTTTTCGTGCCATGCCTTTTTCTCCTCAGCGGTGAACGGCTCGGGCTTAACGGTAAAGTATCTCTGCCAAACGCCGTCCTTGAGAAGCTCCTCATAATCGTCGCTGATATAAAGGTCGATAGCATTATCTGCGTCCGTTTTTCTTACGCCCTCAATAAAGGGAAGGTTAAGCACCTTTTCGTTTCTTCTGAGCCAGAGCATATCCGCCTTGCTGCCCGCCATTCTTGTGCAGAGAATTCTGCTCTGCTGGCCTGCGCCGACGCCGAGCGTCTGTCCGCCCTGGGCGTAAACAACGGAATTTGACTGGGTGTACTTAAGGGTAATCATTGAAAGCAGAAGGTCAATCTTTGCAATTTCGGGAATATCCTTAACCTTGGTGGGCATATCGTCAAAGAGCGCCATAGTGATTTTTGAATCGTTGCGCTTCTGCTCAAACTTAATGCCGTAAACCTGCTTTGTTTCCATAAGCTCGGGCTCATAATCGGGGTCGATTTTTATAACAAGGTAGCCGCCGCGGCGCTTTGTTTTAAGGATTTCAAGCGCTTCATCGGTATAACCGGGAGCGATAATGCCGTCCGAAACCTCTTTAAGAAGGAATTTTGCAACGGAAGCGTCGCAGATATCCGAAAGCGCTGCAAAATCGCCGAAGGACGACTGTCTGTCACAGGAGCGCGCCCTTGCATAAGCCTCGCCTATCGGGGAAAGCTCAAGTCCGTCGGGAACCATACAAACCTTGCGGTCAACATCGCTGAGCGGCTGTGCAACCGCTGCGCCTGCAGGTGAAACGTGCTTGAAGGAAGCTGCGCTCGGAAGGCCCGTTGCCTCCTTGAGCTCCTTAACAAGCTGCCAGGAATTGAACGCGTCAAGCAGGTTGATATAGCCCGCTGCGCCGTTTAAAATCTCAAACGGAAGCTCTTTTCCGTCCATGTGAATTCTTGCCGGGTTCTGGTTCGGGTTACAGCCGTATTTAAGTTTGTACTCTGTCATAAAAACCGCCTCCTGTTAAATATAAAAAATTATTTTTAAACAACACTGATATTTTACAATACTTCATTGAAAAAAGCAAGCCGAACAGTTATAATAAAGAGTAAGGAGGACTTTAAAATGGAAGGTATTTTAGCGGTAAACGCCTATCTTAAGGGCGAAAAGTTTAACATTTTGCACAACCATATTGTCAAAGCGGCTGAAAGTATGGATATAATGCTGAAAATAAAAAATAATCAGGAGCTGCTTTTCAGCAAAGACAAGCCCGATTTTGTTCTTTTCTGGGATAAGGACGTAAACCTTGCGCGCCACCTTGAAAACAGAGGTATTCCCGTTTTCAACTCCTCGCGCGCCATTGAGCTTTGCGACGATAAGGCAAAAACCTACCTTGCGCTTGAGGGCGTTGTTCCTCAGCCGAAAACCGTTGTCGCTCCGTTTTCGTTCTTCAAAACGGACTATACCGTTTTTGTTGAAAAGGCGGCGGAAGAGCTGGGCTTTCCGCTTGTTTTCAAGGAGTGCTTCGGCTCCTTCGGCGAACAGGTTTACCTTTGCGGCAGCGTAAACGACGTTCTTTCATATATTTCAGACAAGCCGTTTTTGCTTCAGGAATATATTGAAAACGGCAACGAGGATGTAAGGCTTGAAATAGTCGGCGGAAAATGCGTTGCTGCTATGAAAAGAACCAACCTCCACGACTTCCGTTCAAATATCACAAACGGCGGCGTTGCCACGCCCTACACCCCCACTAACGACGAGTTCAATATTGCCGTGCGCGCCTGCGCTACGCTTGGGCTTGACTTTGGCGGAGTTGATATACTCAACCACTCGCTTATCTGCGAGGTAAATTCAAACGCTCACATAATCAACCTTATGAACGCAACGGGAATTGACGCGGCGCCGCTGATTCTTCAGCAGATAGTTGAAACGATATGAAGCCGGTGCTGATTTACCCCGCGGAGGAAGCAAAGCGCAACGCCTTTGCCGTAAACAGAATCTGCACGCTTACCGGCGCAGAGCTTAAAACGCCCGATTACGACGGAGAGGCGCTTTACGTTATCAACCGCACTAACGACTTCCGGGTTGCAAAGCGTTTTGAAGAAAGAGGAATAAGGGTATTTAACCCCTCTGCCTTTTCGCTCCTTGCCAACGACAAGCAGGCGTGCTACGACTTTATGGAGCAAAACGGAATTGAAATAATGCCGACGCGTTACTCCGCTCCGCCTTCTGTAAAGAAACCGAAAAACGGCCACGGCGGACAAGGCGTTGAGATGTGTTACAGCGCGCAGGATTACGATGAAAGCTGCGTTTGCCAGAAGCCCGCGTCAGACCTCGGGCGCGATTTGAGGGTATGGATAATCGGCGGAAAAATAAAGGGCGCAATGCTCCGCGTCAGCAAAACGGACTTCCGCTCGAATTTCTGCCTCGGCGGCGAGGCGGTTCCGTATGAATTAGATGACGGCGAAACTGCGCTCGTAAAAAAAATAACCGCCCTTGTAAAAGGCGATTATTACGGAATTGATTTTGTTTTTAACGAAGGAAAAATTGTTTTCAACGAGCTTGAGGATACGGTCGGCGCGCGTATGCTTTACGCAAAAACCGATATTGATATACTGAAAGACTTTTGCAATTATATCACAGAATAAAAGAAGGGCTCCCGCCCTTCTTTTTAATTCAGTATGAAATAGCTTGCCGCTCCGTAAACGGTTGAAAGCATTACAAGAACGTTTGCAATGGAGTTCGTTTTGCCTGTTGCCATTCTTATAATTACGCCTACCGCGGCAAAGATAAGACCCGCCCACGCGATTAAAATCTGGTCAAGCCTCTCGCCGGGGAGCGCGGTTGCGTTTATGAAAGTAACAAGCGCCGCAAGCGCAACGCCGAGCCAGAAAAATATAATATGCACCCTTTCATCGTCTTTGGGCCTGAACATAAACACCGAGGTTACGATGAACGAAAAAACAATTACTACATAAAGAATAAACAGCGGTGATAAAGCCATATTCTACTCCTCTCTTACCGTTACGTCTCCGCTTGAAACGCTGAACCTTTCGCCGTTTTCAAGCATTACTTCAAGCGCGCCCGTTTTGCTGATACCCAGCGCAAAGGCGGGCGTTTTTTTATTGTTTTCAATAAGATATATTTTTTTACCCGTCAGCATTGAACGGCTGCGGTAATAATCAATAAACTCTTCCGTTTTAAGAAATGCGGCTTTATATACCGCGTTTGCAATTCTGCTTATCAGCTCTTCACGGTCGGCGTTTATACCGAGGCTTCCGCCGTTTTCAACATATTCGGGAAAGCCGCTCGTTGTAAGGTTAATGCCTATGCCGATAATTACTGCGCTGCCGAGCACTTCGGTAAGTATTCCGCAGACCTTTTTTCCGTCAAGGTAAATATCGTTTACCCATTTGATTTGAAGCTCCCTGCCGGTAAGCTGCTCAAGGGTTTTGCAGACAGCCGCGGCAGCCGCTGCGGTAATGCTTGCTTCGGGCGTTTCCCTATTCAGAACAAGGGAAAGGTAAATCCCCGTATCCTTTGGGGAATAAAAGCTTTTGCCCTGCCTTCCCCTGCCTGCGGTCTGCGTTTGCGCCGTGATAAGCATTTCCCTTTTTTCGCCGCTTTTTATAAGGCGCTTTGCCTCTGTATTGGTTGAATCTATACTCTCAAACACTCTCACTTCAACGGGGATTTCAAGAGCGTTTTTTATTTTTTCGGCGCTGAGCATTACTTTGAACCGAAACTTATGCTGACGGTGCCGACCTTGTTGCGCGGATAGGTTTTATCAACATTGATTTTAAGCGTCTTTTTGTCAGCGCTCAGCTCCGATGTGTAGGATATTTCGTATTCGTTATCCTTGTCCTTGTTGATTGTAACGGAATATTCGCCCTTCTTTGCGGTTTCCTCGTCAAAGGTGTAGCCGTCCTTTGCGGTCATAACAAGCGCGCTCTCGGTAACGGTTACGGTATCGACGAATTTAATATCCGTATCCTGCTTTGCAAGGTCTGCGGTCTGGGTAAGGGTTTCGGGGTCGATTTTTACGGAGTACTTAACCCAGTTAATCGCTTCGCTGCCGTTTGGCTTTGCGGAGTTTTTATAAACGCTCTTCCATGCGTTCTTTGCGGTATCCTTCGGGTCTGCAAGCCTGTATTCGTCATTTGTTGTAAACACCATTGACCTCGGTGTAACAACAAGGTCAAGATGTCTGTTGGTCTGCATTTCAAAATAAATTGTGCCCGCGCGCTGCGTAATATCGGTGTTTTGGTACTTAACAATAACCTCAACCTCGCAGCAAAGCTTATTGTTTGAGTTAACATAAAAGCTGCCCTTGCCCTTGCCCCAGGAATCGACCGTCATATATTTTCCGGCCTTGTCCTGCAGGGTTCTGAAATAGCCTACATAACCCGCGTTTTTTGTTGCCATACCCGTTTTTTCATCATATTCGATTTTCTTGCCGGCAATCGTCATTGCAAACTGGGAAAACTTTTTACAGGTTTTGAGCTGAGTCAGCTCTTCGCGCAGCCCGTTGTCAAGAATATTGTGCCAGGTGTCCTGCGCTGCGGTGATAATCTCATATTCCTCCTTATCCCCTGCCTTGCGGCGGAGAATATAAAGGTCGTAAACATAATCGCCCGTGCCCTGCTCCTGACCGCTGACTCCGCGTATAATAACGTCCTCGCGTTTGTCTCCGTCTACATCAAAGCAGTACATTTTCGGATTTTCAAGGTCAATATAACTGCTGAAACGATTGAATTCAAACAGCTTATCGCCGTGCTGAAGAAGAATATTATCGTCCGTTGCAAAGAGATAATAGCCCTTGTTTTTCAGCGAAGCAAGGCGCCTTTTATTAGCGTATTTTTCGCTTGCGGGAGCCTTGCTGACCGTGGTCATTGCAAGCTGATGCGCTTTTTCGTCCGCATCCCTGGCGCCGGTAAAGAAATAGACGCCGTAAACGGTTGCGCAAACAAGGATTATTGCAAGCAGTGCCTTAAAAAAGTTTTTCATTCGTTAAATGTTTCCTTATAATCAAATTCGATTTTTTCGCCGTTCACAATGTGAAAGCAGCGCCCTGTTGCAAGGGAGAAAAGCGGCTTGTCGTGTTCAAGCGAATCCGAATAAACGTCGCAGACCTTTACTCCTTTGTATTCTTCGTAAAAGCGCCTTACCTTTTCGCTGATGCGGCAGTTCCTGCCGGTAATTACGCCCGTTTTAGGGTTATGGCGCGAACAGATAAGCCCTTCAAAGCCGAGTCTTTTCTGAATTTCGTTCAGAAGAAAATCGGGGCTTGCGGAAACGATTACCGCTTCGCGCGGTCTTTCCTTAAACCACGGGAAAACGAGGTTTTCGTTTTTATCCCAGAACCTTTTTACCGCCCTTTCCCGCGGAATCAGGGGCAGGAAGGAAAAACAGATTTTCTTAAAAGCGGTCCAGCTTATTACCTTTGCCGAGCCGAGCATTACGGCTATGCCAACGGGCAGCATAAACGGCGCAATCCACGGATAATGCAAAATACAGTACGCCGCAAACTTTGTTCCCGTATCAAACGGCACAAGGGTTTTATCAAAATCGTAAAGGTCAACTTCCCTCATAAATTATACCAAATCTTCGTCAAAGGAGATATTAATTGTTTTATCGCTCTTAAAGTGCTTTAGCTTAACGCCCGCTGCGTTGAGCATTTTTTTACTTGCGATTGTGCCCGGAGTATCGGCATATTTATCGGATATGTAAACAACCTCTTTAATTCTGCTCTGAATAATAGCCTTTGCACATTCGTTGCACGGGAAAAGCGCAACAAAAATTCTTGCGCCCCTTAAATCCTGGCCGCCTGCGTTGAGAATTGCATTGAGCTCTGCATGGCAGACGAAGGGATACTTTGTATCGTTGCTGTTTTCGGCGGAGCGCTCCCACGGAAATTCGTCGTCGCTGCAGCCGCGCGGAAAGCCGTTGTAACCTACGGACATAATTTTGTTTTCATCGCTTACGATGCATGCGCCTACCTGGGTGCTCGGGTCCTTACTGCGCATTGCTGAAAGGAGGGAAAGCCCCATAAAATATTCGTCCCACGAAATATAATCTTCTCTTTTAGGCATAATTATAACTCCTTTAAAACTCCTACAAAATCGTCAAGCTCCGGTGCGGAAACCCTTTCAACCATACCGTTGTCAACAAGGGCTGCGGTTTCGGGATTAATCGGCAGCTTTGCAAGCACGGGAAGCCCGAGCTCCTCTGCGGTTTCGTCAATCTGCGAGGTGCCGAAAATGCTGTGCTTTTTGCCGCAGTCGGGGCAGACGAAATAGCTCATATTTTCAACAAGACCCAAAACGGGAACATTCATCATTTCAGCCATATTGTAAGCCTTGTTTACAATCATTTTTACCAAATCCTGCGGAGTTGAAACTATAACAATTCCGTCAACGGGAAGCGACTGAAATACGGTAAGCGCAACATCGCCCGTTCCGGGGGGCATATCAACAAACAGATAGTCAAGCTCGCCCCAGGCAACGTCCGTCCAGAACTGCTGAATAACGCCGCTGATTACGGGACCGCGCCATACTACCGGAGCGTTGACGTCCTCTAAAAGCAGGTTGATGCTCATTAATTTAATTCCGCTGTCGGTAACGGTGGGAAGAAGCCCCTTATCGTCCTGAAGCGCGCGGCTTGTAATACCGAAGGACTTTGGTACCGAAGGGCCCGTTACGTCCGCGTCAAGAACGCCGACCTTAAGTCCCGCCTTGCGGCACATTGAAGCAAGAAGGCAGGTTACAAGGCTTTTGCCTACGCCGCCCTTGCCCGAAACAACGCCGATAACCTTTTTAATATTTGAACGTTCGTTCATCGGTTTTAAGAAGCTCTGCTGCTCCTTTCTTTCGCTGCAGTTTTCACCGCAGGTGGAACAATCGTGTGTACATTCGCTCATTTTTAATTCACCTCTGGGTATATATGAACCCGTTAATTCTATCATATTAAAAATAAAATATCAATCATAGTTTCTTATAATTGAAACAACCCTGCCGAGCACGGTCAGCTCGTTTACGATAATCGGCTCGTAGCTGTCGTTTTCGGGCTGAAGGCGGAAATGCCCTTTTTCCTTGTAAAAGCGCTTAACCGTTGCTTCATCGTCAATCAGCGCAACAACTATTTCGCCGTTTTCCGCAACGGGCGTCTGCTCAATTATTGCAATATCTCCGTCAAGGATTGCGGCGTTTACCATTGAATCGCCCTTTACCCTAAGGGCAAAAAGCGAGCGTCCGCGCTGCTGAACGGGCACGGGGATGTAATCCTCAATTGACTCAACGGCAAGAATAGGCTGGCCTGCCGTAACCGTTCCTATAAGCGGAACGTGCGCAGGGCGCATTCCGTTTTTGCAGATACGGATTGTACGCTTTAGCTGCGAATCGCGCTCAATATAGCCCGCCTCTTCAAGTATATCAAGGTGGTACTGAACGGTTGAGGTTGACTTTAAGCCGACCGCCTTTGCAATTTCACGCACTGACGGAGGAAGCCCCCTGTCGTCAATAACGCCCTTTATGTAATCAAACACCTTCTGCGTTGTTTTGTTAAGCTTTTTCAAACAAAACACCTCTTTAAAATATAGTAAACATATAATATCACAAAAGCGCCCTCTTGTCAAACAAATGTACCAAACAACAGCAAAGAAAAGGGAGGGCGTAAGACCCTCCCTTACGGTTTATTTAACTTTAACCTTGATTGTTTTGCAGATACCGTTCTGCGTGTAAACATAGATTTTTACGGTACCCTTTTTCTTTGCCTTTATGTTACCCTTTGCGTCTACGGTTGCAACAGCTTTGTCCGAGGTTTCGTATCTGAACTTTGCTATGTGAGTTGCTACCTTGCCTTTTTTAAGAAGCTTTGCTTTTATCTTTGCTTTTTTACCCTTTTTAACGGTAAGCGCTTTCGGAGCTTTCAGTCCTGTCGGGTTGCCCTTCTTGCCGCCCGGTGTTGTGCAGTGAACGGATTTTGATTTTGATATTACCCTGCTGCTGCCGTCGCCTGCTTTTTTGTAGGCTACTACCATATACTTGTAGTACTTGCCTTTTTTGAGCTTCTTAAAGGTTTTCTTTACGGTTTTGGGATTTGTTACCGTTGCAAGCCTTGTCATTTTCTTACCGCAGGGTGCGCCGTAGATTATATATCCGTTTGCGCCGCTTATCGCTTTCCACTTAAGAGTAATCGTTTTACCCTTCGGCGTTGCTTTGAGCATAAGGCGCTGATAGTCGGAACCCGCAACGTCCTTTTTATCCGTATTTGTTTTCTTTATAAGCTCTTCCGTCTTTTCCTCGGTAGGCATTGCCGCCTCCTCCGGAGTGAGGACCGGTGCGGGCGTCGGTTGCGGTTCGGGTGCAGGCTCTTTGTAATCGGGATTAGCAACGCCGCAAAACTTGCAGACCTTTTCGTTGCTGCCGAAATCGTGAGCGTGAGTATTATTGTGAATCTCGCCCGCAGTACGCTTAATACTGTCGTCGCCGTAGCGCACCTTTGCGTTGAGCGTGTTGGAAACGACGGTTGCATTTGTTTCGCCGATATCAACAGTATACTCGCCGTCCGTTACAACCGTATTGCTTGAAACCGTTGCGCCTCCAAGGCTTAAAATTCCTATATCGCTTGAGTTGATTGTGTTGCTTGTAACAACGCCGTCCGAGTCAATATAAACGCCACAGGAGCCGTATTCTCTGTTGAAACCGTTTTCCCAGAACGCGGTGTCGCCCGTATTTGTTCCCATAACGGTTATAGTATTACTAGGCGCGGCAACAGTTTTTGCTCCGAGAACTGAAATGCCTACGAGATAATCGCCCTCGGCAGTAATGGAGTTGCCAAAAGCAGTCACATTCTTCTTTTTATCGTAAATTTCCGAAAAACGAACGCCGAGACAGAAGTGTCCCTTCAAGTCCATCTCGTTTTCTACCGCCGCAAGGTCAGCAGAGCCTGCGGAGTTAGATGTAAAATTCACTCCGTAAGCCAATTCCGCTTCAGCGGTTATTTTATTGTTAACAACTGAATTGTTAAAGCCTGCTCCGCCGATATTCACATCCACAGCAGATGCGTAATAGTCAGACTTACAGTTGACGGTATTTTCCGTAAGTACCGTACTCTTTGTGTTTGTGCTGAAAGCGTAAGCGTAGGTTTTTCCTTCCACGCTTACCGCATTGCCGTTTGCGTTAAAGACCGCATTTACCGTTGCGGGGTTATCAGTTGCAACAGCATAAACCGTATCATAACTGCCTACGGCTTCCGTCGTTTTCAAATCAACGGTATTGCTGATAAAATTTACTTCGTTACAGTTTGAAAATGATATTCCCGTAGATGGCGATACGCCGATATAGTTGCCCGAACCCGGAGTGAGCTCCTGCCAGATTGTCGGCTCGGAAGCCATACTGATATCAAAGGTATTATCCTTTACCGTAACGGTGGAAATCGGGCTCTCCGTGTCGCCGTTCACAACAAGCGCACGGCGCAATTCGCCCTTCGTTCTGTCACCCGTAAAGGTGATACTGTTATTTGTAAGCGCAACTCCGTTTGCCTTATCTATCTTCACGGCGTATTCGCCTGTCTGCGTTATGCTGAGTCCGTCAATGCTGACGTCGTCGGCTGTAATCAGGAAGGACGTTCCATTAAAGGCCGCGTTGTCCGAAGTGATGTCCACGGTTTTATTAAGGGTAATAAGAGGAACGGAAAGCGTTGAAAAGTCGCCCGTCATTAAAAGCGCGTCGGGCGCGTCATTTTTAATAACGCCCTCCGCAGTGAAATAATCAAAGAAATTGTCCTTCGTTACAACCGTTGCGACGGCGCCTATTATTACCTTACCCGTTTCGGTTAACGAGGTGCCTTCTTTATACTCCGCCTTCTCTGAAAGCGTTATCTTCTCTTTTGGAAAATTCACTCCGCCGAGAGCAGAATTCACCTTAAGCGTTCCGCCGTTCACGGCAAAGCTGCAGCGATAATCCTTTTCATCGGGCTGCTCGGCATCTGCAATATAAGGCTCAACCGTAACGGCGTAGCCGTCGGTTGAAGTGAGCGAAACAGTACCGCTTTCCATAACGAACGCGTGCTGAGTATCGTCGCCGTTACCGAAATGAAGCGCGGAATGATAGTTGCTTACGTTGAGCGTCGCGCCGTTTACGGTAACGGTTGCGTTCTGATTGGCTACAATACCGTCATAGCTTTCTGTGGTTTTATTGACCGTAACCGTGCAATCGAGAAAATCTATATTATGGTTTACCCATATGCTTGCGCACTGAGAATTAGTAACGGTGAGCGTTGCGCCGTCCTTAACGGTAAGGTTACCGCCCGGCGTTTCCCAGTCGCCGATATAGGTTCCGTAATATGGGTTATTGATGGCAAGGCTTCCGCTGCCCTTAATAATTACATCGCAGCCGCCCGCGGTATCAATGCCGTCGGCGTAAGAATTGGTGCTTTCAAGCACATTATCTCCCTCTAAAACAATGTTCAGCACAGGAAGCTCGCTGTAAATCATTGCTTCGTACCAGGGCTTAAATTCATAAGTATCCGAAATGCTTGCGCCGCTGAGCGTTAAGGTGTTGCTTGCCTTGTCAAATGAAGCGGTACCGTCGTCGAGAACGTCGGACGCGTTTTCGGTGGTAACCTGCGTGCCGCCGACCCAGAGGTTATAGCTGCTGACCTCGGAAATGCTGAGGTCGTCAATCACAAGAATTTGCTGGTCTGTGCATTCGTGCTTGATGGCAACGTACCTGGTTCCTGCGGGAAAAGTTTTATAGTAGTTATGCGTTGTATCGTCATAGGTAGTAATTGAGTTGTCCCAGCTGAATGCGTCGGTTTCGTTGGTTGTAGCCGAGTACCCTACGCAGAATCTTTCCTGAAAAGTACTTGAAGTGCCGTTATATTTGAAAGCTACGGCAATATCTCCGGTCGTTTCAGGCAGCTCGGGTGAAATGAGATACTGCGGAGGAGACATTGTCCACTTAAATCTGAAAACTCCGTCTTTAATCCCCGTACCGCTGACACAGTTGCTCAGCGTCCAGCCGTCAAGCGCGTTCTCGCTGCTGAAATCGTTGCTGTACGGGAGCGTGAGCGAAGAATCAGCCCGCGCCGTAACCGACGTTAACGAAAATACCATTAACAATGATAAAATAATTGATAATACTTTTTTCATAAAATCACTCCTGAAAATAAATTAGGGGGTTTGCTGATTTTAATATATCACATATATAAGCAAATGTAAATAATATATGGGAGGGTACTGATACCCTCCCATATATTTATTTAACCTTTACTTTGATAGTTTTGCAGATACCGTTCTGGGTGTAAACATAGATTTTTACGGTACCCTTTTTCTTTGCTTTGATATATCCCTTTGCATCTACCGTTGCTATAGCTTTGTTCGATGTTTCGTATCTGAACTTTGCTATATGCGTTGCTACCTTTCCTTTTTTAAGAAGCTTTGCTTTTATTTTTACTTTTTTGCCTTTTTTAACGGTAAGCTTTTTGGGCGCTTTCAGTCCGGTGGGATTACCTTTCTTACCGCCCGGGGTTGCGCAGTGAACGGATTTTGATTTTGATATTACCCTGTTGCTGCCGTCGCCTGCTTTTTTGCAGGCTACTACCATATATTTGTAGTACTTACCCTTTTTGAGCTTTTTAAAGGTTTTCTTTACGGTTTTGGGATTTGTTACCGTTGCAAGCCTTGTCATTTTCTTACCGCAGGGTGCGCCGTAAATGATATAGCCGTTTGCGCCGCTTATCGCTTTCCATTTAAGAGTAATCGTTTTACCCTTCGGCGTTGCTTTGAGCATAAGGCGCTGATAATCGGAGCCCGCAACGTCCTTTTTATCCGTATTCGTTTTCTTAACAAGCTCCTCCGTTTTCTCCTCGGTAGGCATTGCCGCCTCTTCGGGAGTCAGAACAGGAGCGGGCTCTTTGTAATCGGGATTTGCCGCGCCGCAGCGCTTACAAACCTTTTCATTATCGCCGAAATCGTGACCGAGCGGAGCGGTTATTCCGTAGCTGTCAATATCTGCAATCTCATTTGTTCCCGCTTCATCTTCAAAGTATTTACCGCAAACATCGCAAACGTAATACTCGCTTTTACCGCCATTCAGACAATCCGCTTTGACTTCGTCAACCTTCGTAAGCTGATGAGGCGCTACCGTTCCGTATTCAAATGAATTAACGGGGTCGGCTTCACCGCAGCGGGAGCAGCTGTAATAATACTCTGCAACGTTTTTACAGGTTGCCGCGGTTTTAAGGTATTTATCCTCCGTGTTTTGTGCCGAAAAATCGTGACCTAATGCGGAAATTATTCCCCATGTATCTATATCCGCAATTACGGTATTTCCGTTTTCATCCTCAAAGTCTTTTCCGCATGAAGAACAGTGATAATACGCGTTCTTTCCGGCGGTAACGCAATCCGCTGCAACCTTTGCAACGGGGGTTAAGGTATGAGTATGACGCTTTATCTCGGCTTCGCCGTTTTCATTTTTTACAATCTCATAATTTGCATCATCGGCTGTGAAGAACTTTGTTGCCTCGTCGGCGGGATGAAAGTCTTTAAAACCGTCGGTGAAAACTATCGTGTTTTCCGCATCCGGCTCTTTTTCCGAATCGATTCCGATTGACGTACCGTCTGTTAATTCATCTGCAACGGTAATAAAAATATCGGAATACTTGTTCGGCAGGTACATATTTGATTCGGAATACTCGGTAGTATATTCCGTATAGTTAGAATTATATATTCTTTTCTCTCTCTTGTTTCCTGCTATAACCACGTTTCCCGAAATTGTGCAGGTGCCGCCGATAGTTACGCCGACTCCGCGGGGATTTCTGGGGAGGTAGCCGCCGGTCGTGTAAGAAGCAATATTTTCGGTAATGCTGCCGCCGGTCATAACAAAGGAAGAACCGGAATATACGCCCGCGCCGAAGCCTGAGTTATAATCGTCGGCGTGAGTGGTGTTTTTAGTGATGCTTCCGCCGGTCATAACAAATGTCGTGTTAGACCCCGCATAAACACCTCCGCCGTAGCCTGCCCTGTTTTCGGAGATAACGCCTCCGTTCATAACAAACGAATCACTACTTCTTTCGATGGATACGCCTCCGCCCCTTGTTGAGCCGTCGTTGCCGCTGATTTCGCCGTTGTCCATCGTAAAACTACCGCCCCTGATACATACGCCGCCGCCGTAGTTATATGAATAGTTATTCGTTATCTTGCCGCCGTGCATATTGAAGGTGCCGCCTTCGGTAACAAAAACGCCGCCTCCGGTTCCGTAATTCGACGCGTTATTTTCGGTAACTTCACCGCCGTACATATTTAAAGTACCGCCCATAACGCAGAAGCCGCCGCCGGTATAACTTGTTCCTGATTCACTGTAATGGCTGCTGTAACCGCCGGTTATTTTTCCCGTTTCGCCGCTGTCATACAGGTTCAGCGTTCCGCTGACATAGATAACATAACCGTACCTTGTTTTGCTTTCCAGATTACGGTTAACCGTAAAGCCGTTAAGGTCAAGGGTAACGGTTATACCGTAGGGAACGGAAAGACCGCTTTCCCTGTCGTGAACGGGGTCAACAGCATCCTCGCCGAGCTTTATATAGCCATCGAGCGCCATTTTTTCTTTCAGCGCAGCCCAGTTGTAAACAACCCACGGGTCTTCCACCGTTCCGCTTCCCGTTGTTGCCGTTTCACTTTCCGCAAAAGCGGAAAAGGGCATTACCGAAAACGCGGAAAACACCATTAACAATGATAATAAGATTGATAAAGTTTTTTTCATAAAATCACTCCTGAAAATATAATAGGGGGATTTGCTGATTTTATAATATCACAAATTAATGTTTTTGTAAATAATTAAAGGGAGGGGCGTGCGCTCCTCCCGTTGAATATAAATTGCTGTTATTAAAGCATATTGATTCTTGTAAGATGTTCGGTGTAAAACTCCGTAACGTCGTTCTTTTTGGTTAAGCCGCCCTGAAGGGACATATGGTCGCCGTGGTAGGTTGGCATAATGTTCCATTCGCCGGGCTTTACTTTGCCCTCCTCGTACTGCTTTTGCGGCGCGCCGAAGGGAGCCGTTGCGGATATTGTGTTAACAAGACCGTCGTTTTCAAGCCAGCTTTTATCAACAACAAAGCCGCCGGGCGTGGTTTCCGTAAATTTACCCATAAGCGTTGAGGGCTTCATAAACAGCGGCTCCGTAATATCCTCCTCGGGTACGTAAAAATCCGCGTCATCGGGCATAACGGTTGAGCTGCAGGGGAAGGAAAACCAGTAAACGTTTTCAAGCGTTTTTGTGCTTTCGTTGAACTTCAGGGCGTTATCAATAAGCATATCGTAATTTGCGTTGTCGTATTCCGCCCTGCCGTCGTCCTTTTCCTTAGTGCCCGCACTCATCATTTTTGAAAGAAAATCATAACGCTTTGACTTTGAATCCTCTCCAACGGATTCGGAGCTGTCAACGTCATACGCAGTTGTTCCGTTCATCGGAGCCGCAAGGGCTGTTATTGAATAAATCCAGTCAGCCTTGCCGCCGGTAAAGAGCGGAGAAATGCTGCCGTCCGTTGTTGCCGCCTGCTCCTCTTCCGAACCGTTTGCCATCAGCTCCGCGAGCATACGCACCGTTGCGCCGCCGAAGGAATGGCCAAGCAGGTTGATTTTGTTTTCGCTGTCCCATCTGTCAATAAGCGGCTTTTTGGTAAAATCGGTTCCGTAGCGCTCGTGGTTGCAGCGCTCGCTGTGCTCCTTGCCGTAATCAACAACGCTGCCCGTAAGCTGGGCGTAAAGCTCGCACGCCCTGTCCCAGGCGGAGCCTGTGGGGGCAACGGAGGCTGCATAACAGTCAAAGCCCTGTGAATTAAGGTGTTTCATAAGGTCGCCGTTTTGCATTCCCCAGTATTTCATAAATTTGTTCTGAAAGTCGTAGCTGCCCCAGCCCGAAAGACCGTGAACGAAAACGTACTTGTAGTTTGTTCTGAACTCCTCTGTATTAACCTTTGCCGCAGGAGTTGCCGAACATGCCGAGAATAAAAGGGTTAATGCCAGAATAAGCGGTACTATCCTTTTCATTTCTGTCCTCCTGAAAACAACAAGGCGGGTGTAAAACCCGCCCGTGGAATTATTATAACGCGCTTACAATAGCGTCCTTGGTCTGAACGCCTACGAAGGTTTTAACAGCCTCGCCGCCCTTGAATACCATAACGGTAGGGATTGACATAATGCCGAAGCGCATTGCAAGCTCCTCCGCCTCGTCAACGTCGCACTTGCAAACGGTAACAGACGGATTTTCTTCAGCGATTTTATCAATAATCGGCGACATCATTTTGCACGGACCGCACCAAACCGCGTAAAAATCAACAAGCACGGTATCGTTAGCCTTTATAACCTCGTCAAAATCAGCCGTTGTAATTTCTCTTACTGCCATAATTATTTCTCCTTTAAAAAGTTTACTGCCGAAAGTCCTGCCTCGGCGCCTTCATATACAGCCTTGCAGACCTGTAAAAGTCCGCCCGTTACGTTGCCGCAGGCGAAAACGCCGGGAACGTTGGTTGCCATATGTGAATCGGTTTTAATGGTGTCGCCTTCGGTTGCAATTCCGATTTTCTTTGCAAAATCGGCGCCGCCGGCAACGCCCTCGGCAACGAAAACGCCGTTAACTTCAAGGCTTTCTCCGTCCTCAAATTCAACGCAGCCTACTCTTTCATCGCCTTTTATTTCCTTTATTTTCTTTTCAATTACATTGTATTTGCAGCCTTTCGGCGCGGGCTTTCCGTTGGTTAAAACGGTAAGCTTTTCAACAATGTTTTCAAGGTCTGCAGCCTCGCTTAAAGCGTAATCCCCGCTGCCTATAACGGCAACCGCCTTTTTGCGGTAAAAAAAGCCGTCGCAGATTGCGCAGTAGCTTACGCCCTTTCCTTCAAACGCGTCAATGCCTTTGATGTTGGGCTTGAGCTTTTTGTTGCCGGTTGAAATTATTACCGCCCCTGCCTCATAGCTGCCTTCAGTCGTTGCAACGTCCCAGCGCATTTCGGCGTTCATGGAAACGTGGAGCGCTTCCTCTTTTTTCACCTCAACGCCGAGCGCTTCAGCCTGGGCGATACCGTCCTCAAAAAGCTGCTTTCCGCTGATGCCGTTCGGAAAGCCGTAATAATTGTCAATAAGATGCGCCTTTTCAAGCTGGCTTTCCCCGCTGTAAAGCACGAGCACGCTTTTGTTTGCCCTCTTTACGTAAAGCGAAGCGGAAATACCTGCGGGGCCTGCACCTATTATTATAACATCATACATATTAAAACTCCATAGTAAAATTGATAATTTCGGACGGGCGTTGCCCACACCCATTATAAATTAGCTGTGCGCAGCACCCGAAATTATCAATTATCAATTATTAATTATTCATTTTATAAAAGCGCCTCAACCTTTGCCTCAATATCCTCGGGCTTGTCCGAAGGTGCAAAGCGGTCAACGCTGTTGCCTTCGCGGTCAATGAGGAATTTGGTGAAATTCCACTTGATGCGCTTGCCGTCGCTGTTTTCCTTAAGATAGTTATAAAGCGGGTCTGCGTCGCTTCCGTTAACCTTGATTTTCTTAAAGCGCGGGAAGGTTGTATTGTACCTTAAAGTACAGAATTCGTCAATTTTCGCGTCGTCGCCGGGCGCCTGGAACATAAACTGGTTGCACGGGAAATCAAGAATTTCAAAGCCCTTTTCATTGAACTTGTCGTACATATTCTGAAGTCCTTCATACTGCGGGGTAAAGCCGCAGCCCGTTGCGGTGTTTACGATAAGGAGCACCTTGCCCTCATACTGTGAAAGCGAAATTTCCTCGCCCTTGTTTGTTGTTACCTTAAAATCGTAAAGCTTCATTGTTTTATCCTCCTTGATTTTGCAAAATTAAATTGCGTACAATTTATTACAATGCCATTATAACATCTTTAGTATGTGTTGTCAAGCACTTTTTTACGCTTCAATTTTCTTGACAATAAAGATGTAATATTATAGAATATTTTATAATGTAATTTTCGGAGGAATAGAAATGAAAAAGGTTGTTTCCGTTATTTTGTCGTTAACGCTGGCTGCCGTGCTTTTTACGGGCTGCAGCAATAACAAGGACGTTAAATACAGCGACTCCGTTCTTATTATAGGTTATACGGAAAACGAAGCTCCGTTCATTGAGGCTAAGGACGACGGCACGGCAGAGGGCTTTATTCCCGAGCTGTTTGAAAAGGCTGTTTTTGAGGCTACAAAGGGCGACTTTAAAACGTACCGCTTTGAAAAGGTTGAAAAGGGCTACACCCTTGAAGAGGACGGCGGCTTTTCGGAAGAGGGCGGCAAGGAATACAGCGCTTCTCTTCTTGTTGGCGCAACGCATAAAAACGACGGCACCTTTAACGAGGATTATTCCTTTACCGAGCCGCTGATTACAAACCGCGTTGTTGCAATAACGAAGAAGGACGGCAAAATAAAGAGCTTTAAGGATTTCACCGGAGCAAAGGTTCTCACCGCGGGCGAAACCGCAAAGGCTGCTTTTGAAAAGCACTCGGCGGTTTATTCGCTTTGCAAAAGCGTTAAGGAGCAGGAAATCGCACCCGCGCTCGCCTCTCTTGACGACGGCAGGGCTGACGCCGTAATAGTTGACGAATTTACGCTTATGCCAACGGGCAAGGCTGAAAATTATACTGTTCTTGAAGGCGAGCTTGACACCGTTGAATACGTTATAGCCTGCGCCAAGTACAGCGGCTGGAAGGACAGCATTAATGAGGCGATTTTTGAATATAAAAGCCCCGAATACAACAAACACGGAGACGAATTCACCCCGCTTGTTGAAAAGTATTTCGGCTACAATGCGTCGTCCTTCGGCTTTGAACCTTCAGGCGATAAATAGAATTAATATATAGGAGGCAATTATGACAATCAAAATCGGAATTTTAGGTTACGGCAACCTCGGAAAAGGCGTTGAGGCGGCTGTAAAAATGAATGCGGACCTTGAACTCGCGGCGGTTTACACAAGGCGCAACCCTCAGGATGTTAAAATCAGAACCCAGGGCGTTCCCGTAAAATCAACTGCGGAGCTTGAAAGAGGAAACGAGGACATTGACGTTCTTGTTATCTGCGGCGGCTCGGCAACGGATTTACCGGAAATGACTCCGAAATATGCGGCGCTTTACAACGTTATTGACAGCTTTGACACCCACGCTAACATCCCCGTTCACTTTGCAAACGTTGACGCGGCGGCAAAGGCAGCGGGCAAGGTAGGAATTATCTCCTGCGGCTGGGACCCGGGTATGTTTTCCGTAAACAGACTTTATTCAACCTCAATCCTTCCCTGCGGCGAAGCCTACACCTTCTGGGGCAAGGGCGTAAGCCAGGGACATTCGGACGCGGTACGCAGAATTGACGGCGTAATCGACTGCCGCCAGTACACAATCCCCGTTCCTTCCGCTCTTGAGAAGGTAAGAAACGGCGAAAACCCCGAGCTCACAACGCGTGAAAAGCACACAAGGGAGTGCTTTGTTGTTGCCGAGGACGGCGCGGACCTTGCAAGGATTGAAAACGAAATCAAAACAATGCCGAACTACTTTGCTGATTACGATACAACGGTACATTTTATCAGCGCAGAGGAAATGGCGCGCGACCACAGCGGGCTTCCCCACGGCGGCAGCGTGATTTACAGCGGAACAACAAGCGAAGGTACAAAGCACGTTATTGAATACAGCCTTAAGCTTGATTCAAACCCCGAATTTACGGGTTCCGTAATCGCGGCTTACGCAAGAGCGGCGGCAAGGCTTAACAAGGAAGGCAAAACCGGCGCGATGACCGTATTTGACATCGCCCCCGTTTACCTCAGCGCTCTTCCCCCGGAAGAATTAAGAGCGCATTATCTTTAATATGCAAGCATAAAAAGAAGAACGGTTTATCCGTTCTTCTTTTTCTTCTTTTTGGTGGTTTCTTCTTTTTTGCTCTTTTTTGTTTCTTTTTCCTTTTTCTTTTCGTCCTTCTTTTCGGTTGTTGTCGCCTTGGTTGTGGACGGCTTGGGCTTGCTGTACTGACTTAAGGTTCTGTAATTTTCCTTGCCGTCTACGGTTCGGGTAAGGACGTAGGTACCGCCGTCGCGGTAAATGTTGATTTCAACGTCGCCGACATCGACCTTTTTCTTTGAATAAACCTCGCAGGTCAGCTTTCCGTCAGAGCAGTACATGTTAAGACGGATTGGAACGCCGAGAGTGTTTTTAAACTGAAAGTCCTTGCTGTTCCACTGTACGGTAGCGTCTCCGCCGAGGGGAACGTAGGCGATTTCAAGGCTGTGGTAGGTTCTTGCAACGATTTTAACGTTTGCGCGGAGCACCGCTTCAAAAACGGTTGAGCTTACCTGACACACTCCGCCGCCGAGACCTTCAACGAATTCTCCGTCCGCAATTACCTTTGCCTCCTTGAAGCCCGCGGTTACGGTGCGCTTTCCGACGTTCTGGTTAAACGAGAATACTCCGCCGTCGGGCACAACAAGGTTGTTGATTTTGCTGACCGCGTTTTTAAGGTTTTCCGTTCGAGTTACGTCATAGGAGTGGTAATAGGTCGAGTAGGAGGAAATCAGGTAATCGTAATCACTGCTGCTGTCCTTGCTCAAGCCCTTGTAAATCCTGTTCGTTTCGCTTTCGGGGAAAGTGGTTTTTAAGTTTTCGGTTGTCGTTTCCGTTGTGGTTTGCGTTGTGGTGGTTGTGGTGCTTTCGGTTACGGTAGCCTTTTCCGTTTCGGCTTCTCCCGTTGGCAGCTTAACCGAGCAGGCGGTAAGCGCGCCACCCGTAATTATAACCGCAAGCGCAAAACACATCAGCGGCTTAACTTTGTTTTTCATTCCTTATCCTCAATTCCTGATTCCGAATTCCTAATTCCGAATTCCGAATTCACATTACTTCTTCTCTTTATAGGGCTTCTTTTTAATTACCCAGCCCTCTTTGTTGTGCTGGTAGGCGCGTGCAACGGAAAGCGCGTCCGCAGGAATATCCTCCGTAATGGTTGAGCCTGCGGCGATATACGCCCTGTCGCCGACCTCAACGGGAGCGATAAGGTTAGTGTTGCAGCCGATGAAAGCGCCGTCGCCGATAGTGCAGCGCGACTTGTTTTTGCCGTCGTAGTTACAGGTAACGGTTCCGCAGCCGAAGTTAACGTCTGCGCCGACGTCGCTGTCGCCTATATAGGTAAGGTGCGCAGCCTTGGTGCCTTCGCCGACAACGGAGTTCTTAACCTCAACAAAGTTGCCGATATGAACGCCCTTTTTAACTACCGAGCCCGCTCTGACTTTAACGAACGGACCGCAGTCAACGCCGTCCTCAATAGTTGAATCGAGCACCTTGCAGTTATCAAGGATAACGCCCCTGCCGATTTTGCCGTTTTTAATATAGGTGTTCGGACCTATAACGCAGTCCTCGCCTATTTCTGTGTCGCCGATAATAATTGTATTGGGTAAAATCTGGGTTGAATTACCGATTTTTACCTTTTTGCCTATCATAACGCCGTCGGTGCACGGAATGTCAATACCGTTTAACATATGCGCGTCGTTGATATTGCGGCACATAATTGAGTTAAGGTCGTTGAGCTGCCTTCTGTCGTTTGCGCCGAGCGTTGCTTCGCTGTTTTCGCAAACATACGCGCCCTTGTTTTTACCCGTTTTAATAAGGATTTCAAGCGCGTCTGTAAGGTAGTATTCCTTTTGCGCGTTGTTGTTTGTAATATTATCAATGGCAAAAAGCAAATCCTCGCCCTTGAACCAGTAGGTTCCCGCGTTGCATTCCTTGATTTCCTTTTCGTCCTCGTTTGCGTCCTTGTCCTCAACAATACGCAGAAGCGTTCCGTTTTTGTCGCGCAGGATATGGCCGATTCCCGTCGGGTCCTCCACAACCGCGCTTACAAGGGTAATTGCGTTGTTGTTTGCCTTGTGGTAGGAATAGGCACCGTTGATTGTATCCGCGTCCATAAGCGGACCGTCGCCGTTGAGGATAAGAATATCGTCCCCGCGGTGGGCTTTGATAAATTCCCTTGCCTGCATTACCGCATGGCCGGTGCCGAGCTGCGGCTCCTGAAGTGCGGTCTTTATATTCGCATCAAGCGAAGCAAGGTGCTGCTCAACAATTTCGTGTTTATAACCGGTAATAACGCAGATATCCTCAACGTTCGCTTCCTTAACAGCGGAAACAACGTAGTTAATCATAGGTTCAAAAAGCACCTCGCACATAACCTTGGGAAGGTTGCTTTTCATTCTTGTTCCCTTGCCGCCGGCAAGAATTATTGCACATTTCATAGTAAAACTCCTTTGGTGTAAAATTCCGAATTCCGTATTCCGAATTCAGAATTATAATAATTATGCACTAAAACAAAAAATATTTCAACACTTTTTAATGAATA
>JAFYGD010000054.1 GCA_017543415.1 Eubacterium sp.
CCCGGCACAGCGACTCCCGTCGGCAATTATACCGTAACGGCAGCCAACGGCACGCTTGAAATCATACAGGCAACGGTAGCTGTAACTATCAGCGGACACTATAATACATCTGTCTTTGACGGAGGCGAGCACAGCATTTCGGGCTATGACTTCGCGTCAACCAATCCGCTGTATACGGAAAGCTATTTTACCTTCAGCGGCAACGCACTTGCAAAGCGTACTGATTTCGGCAAAACGAATATGGGCTTGCTCGACAGTCAGTTCTTAAATACAAATAACAATTTCAGCGTAACCTTTATCGTTACCGACGGTTATCAGCAGATTATCGCAAAGCAAATCAACGATAGTTTTGACGTAACGCTTGACAGCACCGTTTACGACGGCGCCGCAAAACAGCTTGCAGTTAAGTTGGGCGATAAGGTGCTGGCTTCGGGCGCGGATTACAGCGTTTCAATCAAAAACGCAGAAGGTGCCGCCGTCAGCGAAATTATCGGCGCGGGCGAATATACCGTTACCGTAACGGGCAAAGGCAATTACACCGGCTCGGTAACGAAGACCGTTACCGTAGCGCCCGCAAAAATTACGGTTACCGCCGAGGATAAAGAGAGCAACCACGGCACCGACCTTCTTGCCCTGACGTATAAAATCGGCGGAAATTATGTTGACGGTGACGAGCTCGGCATCACTCTTAATGCGGATATTGATAATACGAAGCCGGGAGCATACCCGATTACTCCTTCGTGGAATAACAACAGTAACTATACGGCAACGCTCGTTGACGGAACCTATACCGTCGGCGACGAACCGCACTATTACGGAACTCAGGGCGACGAGCGCTTTACCTGTACGGTATGCGGAGAGGTTGACGAAACGCTGAAAGCGCAGGCAGAGGCTGCCGATAAGGAAGCGGCTGATACGGCTGCGGCAAAAGCGGTAACGGATATGATTAACGCGCTTCCCGAAAAGGAAGAAATCACTACCGCAGACGAAGCAGCGATTAAAAAAGCGCGCGAGGCTTACGATTCTCTTACCGACGACCAGAAGGCGAAGGTAGCTCCCGAAACGGTTAATAAGCTGACGGAAGCAGAAAAGGCTCTTGCCGAAGAAAAGGCTGAAGAGGCAACCGCGGCGCAGGAAAAGGCGAAAGCGGAATTTATCGCAGGCGTTGACGGAACCTCAACCGACAGCTCAATAATCGTTAAGTGGGGCAAGGTAAACGGCGCAAAGAGATATGTAATCTATGCCGCATACTGCGATAAGAATCATAAGTATAAGTACAAGAAGATTAAGACCGTAAGCGGTAAGGTTACAAAATACGAGATTAAAAAGCTTTACGGCAAAAAGCTTAACCCGAAAAGAAACGTTAAGGTATATATCGTAGCGCAGAAGAAGAAAAACGGAAAGTGGAAGAAAATATTTAAAACTCCTACCTTCCACATCGCAGGCGCGCAGAGTAAATGCTCAAACGTTAAGAAAATAACGGTTAAGAAAGCGAAGTTCAGCCTTAAAAAAGGCAAAACCGCAAAGATTAAAGCAAAGCTCGTTCTTGTTGACAGGAACAAAAAAGCCGTAAACCATGTAAGAAAGCTCCGCTACAAGTCCACCAACACGGCGGTAGTTAAGGTAACGAAGAGCGGAAAAATAAAGGCGGTAGGCAAAGGCACGGCAACCGTATTTGTATATTCAAACAACGGCACCGCCAAAGCAATAAAAGTCACGGTAAAATAATCAATATCAAAAAGGCGCGGACCCTCGCGCCTTAATTATTGGATTAATCTGTTGCAACGTGTAAATCTAAAGTAATCTCAAGTAAAAAAATCCCCCAAAGCCGCAGTTTAAGCGGTTTTGGGGGATTTTGGCATAATTCAAGGCTGGAATTACAAAAGCTCAGGTTACGTATTATTTATGCTGTTTATTACATTACGAACAATCAGTTCGGCGTCAAAGCCTTCAACATCAAGCATTTCTGCTTTAATCAGCACGGTTTTCTTTATGCCCAGATACTTTTCGGCAAGCTCCTTAATGTAGCCGAAGCTGTAATCCTCATCATACGGACCGCCCGCAGTGGTAACGTATATCAGTTCATCGGCGTTGCAAAGTCCGTGAGGTAAACCCTCGGCAGTGTATTCGGAAACGATTCCCGTAACATAAATATTCTCAATATATAATTTGAGCACCGACGGAAAAGACAAATCCCAATACGGCGCGGAAATAACTATTTTATCCGCTTTTGCAAACTGTTTTGCATAGTTGAACATAGCGTCAGAATAGTCGCCCTGTTCTATAAGACTTGAGCGTTTTTCAAGCCTTTCCTCCGAAAGGGGCTGCAGGTTTTCGTCGGGAAGATACACTTCGGTATAATCTTTACCGAGCTTGTTCAAAACTGCTTTTGCAATTCTGTCAGTTCGCGATTCGCTACGTACACAGCTGTTTATATATAGAATCATAATTACCTCGTCAAATTGTAATTTATACACATTATTGTACCATATCGTGCAATAAAAGTAAATCAATCGTTTACAACTAATAGAAAATAATGTATAATTATATATATTATTTGGCTGAACAAAGAGGTAAACAATAATGAAAAGCGGTTTTTGTGAACGGAAATTCCGTTCAATGTTCATATCAGGTACATTTACAAAAGCTGTAATGTATATTATGCTTCTCTGCGACAGTATTATTGCCGGATACTTTATCGGAGATTCGGGAGTTGCCGCAATAAATGCCATTACACCTGTTACGGGTGTAGTAACATTTTTCGGGGACCTTGTATCAACAGGAGTCGGGATAGTTTTCGCAAGAGAAGTCGGAGCTATGAGAAAAAAGCGTGCTGACGAAATATACAGTCAGGGACTGATTATAAGTATTTCAATCGGTATAGTTTCGGCTCTGACAATCTTTCTTATCAAAGATATATATTTTAAGGCGAACGGTATAACGGGAGATATTCTTAACAATGCGCTTCAATACTATCGGCTCGTTCCGCTTAATGCCTTTCTGACTATCTTTATATTCTATATCGAACAAATGGTATATAGCGACGGCGACGAGCTTTGCAATAACATCTGCTATGTTTTCCAGATTGGCGGAAACATTGTGCTCTCTGTTATACTGACCAAATTCTACGGAATGGTTGGAATCATACTCGGCTCGGTAATCGGAAACGGTCTCGGAATCCTTGTTTGCTTCTGGCATTTCTTCCGCAAAGGAAACTCGCTTCATTTCGTTTGGCATCTGTCTTTCAAAGACTTCCTGCTTACATCACGGTACAGTATAGTGGATTCGTCCGTATATCTCTGCTGGGCGTTGATGGACTATGTTATGATAGGCTTTGTATCAAGAAACTATGGGGATACAGGTCTTATAACTCTTGCAGTAGTAGTAAGCCTTATTGAATTCAGCGTTGTAATGGACGGCGTAGGAATGGCTATGCAGCCTCTGATTGGAACCTATTTCGGCGAAAAGAATCACAAGTTAATTAAAAGAGTAATGAAGTCAGGCATAAAAGCCGCTCTTATTGAAGGCGTAATTGCAACGGTATTAATCTGGATTTTTGCAAAGCAGTTCTGCGGACTTTTCGGAATCACAGACGGTACAGCGCTTGCGCCGTCAACGGCTGCTATCCGTACAGTGTCGCTCGGCTTTACATTTTGCAGCGCCGTATCGCTTATGACTTCATATTATATGCTGATAGACCGTATCGGAATGTCGGTGTGCGTTTCGTGTATTCAAAACGGATTGCTTTATATGCTCCTTCCGATAACGGGCTCCGTATTGCTTGGCGCAGGCGGTATGTGGGCAGGTTTTGCAGCAGCGCCTTTACTTACCCTTACAGGCACCCTGCTCTTTGTTTATATGAAATTCGGAAAGGATAATTTCCCGTTCCTGCTTAAAGATATGGATACGGAAATTGTAGTTATGGAAAACGTCCTTACTGAAGAAAATGCGGTTGCGCTTTCCGAGAGCGTCGGCGAAAGCTTGCTCGCCCACCGGTATTCAAAAACAGAAGCAAACCGTGCCTCTCTCTTTACAGAGGAGATTGGCTTAACAATTCTTGAAAAGAACAAACAGGCAAAGAAGCCTGTTCTCATAGAGCTTTCGCTCTTCTTTGAACCTGATTCGGTTCTTATCATTCAGCGTGATTCCGGCGAATTATTTGACCTTACTGACCCTGACCTTCATATTAAGGGATTAAGTAGCTTTATACTCAGCGGGCTTATGGAAGCCCATAAGGAAAAGGCGTACCTGGTGACCACGGGCTACAACAGGAATATGATACGCTTTTCACGCAGTGAACAGTAAACGGAGGTTTAAAAATGAATGTATATGATTTTGACGGAACGATATTTTACTCTGACTGTTCAATAGGTTTTGCTCTTTGGTGTATGAAGCGCCATCCTAAATTATGGTTCACTTTCTTTCCCGGTTTGCTTAAAAGCATAATCAGGCACGAAATGGGCAAAATATCGAATTGTCAGCTGCAGCGTAAAATGTTCAGTTACCTGACAATGATAGACGATTTTGACGAGCAGATTGAAAAGTACTGGGACAAATATGAGTGCAGAATTTCCGAATGGTATCTTGCGCAGAAAAGCCCCGACGACCTTATTATCAGCGCGTCTCCCGACTGTATTATCGGGCCTATTGCAAAAAGGCTCGGCGTAAACTATATGGCAACTGAATATGACCTTGAGTTCGGTGTGTTTTTAAACAATCTGATGTATGCAAAGGAAAAGGCAAAGTACATCTTTGACCACGGTTTCCCCGTGATTGA
>JAFYGD010000007.1 GCA_017543415.1 Eubacterium sp.
AACAAGACCCGAGCTTCACTGCGGTATCTGCGGCGAGCACGGCGGCGACCCGAGCTCTGTAGAGTTCTGCCACAAGATTGGTCTTGACTATGTATCCTGCTCACCGTTCCGTGTTCCGATTGCCCGTCTTGCTGCTGCTCAGGCTGCTATTGCCGAGAACAACACCAAGAAGGAAGCTGCCGCTGTTTCAAAGGAAGAGCTTGAGGCAAGACTTGCTGCTGCAAAGGAAACCTTAAGCAAGCTTCAGGACGCTGCTGCTGACGCAACCGACGACATCAAGGACGTTGTTGCAAAGGGCTTAAAGAGCATTAAGGCAGGCTGGGAAGAAGCCAAGAAAACCTTTGATGCCGAATAAGACATAATTAAAAAGAACCGTCTTCGGACGGTTCTTTTTTTGTTTTCTTTTTTTAATTGTTCCAGTCGTTGATTTGTTTGCGGAGCCAGTCGCACCAGGGCTCAATGCCCTCTCCCGTTTTTGCGGAAATGAAGAATATATCCGCATTGGGGTTGAGCTTCTTAATTCTTTCAACCACCGCTTCGTCGTCAAAGTCAAAAACGGATTTGGTATCTATCTTATTAATAAGCACAACATCGCTGATTGTAAACATAAGGGGATATTTGAGCGGCTTATCGTCGCCCTCGGGTACGGAAAGAATCATTGCGTTTTTGCTTGCGCCGGTATCAAATTCCGCAGGGCATACAAGGTTGCCGACGTTTTCAAGCACAACGAAGTCAAAATCGTCTGCGTTAATGTTTTCAAGTCCCTGCGCGGTCATTCCTGCGTCAAGGTGGCACATTCCGCCCGTGTGGAGCTGAATTGCCTGAACGCCCATTTCGCTGATAGTTTTTGCGTCAACGTCACTGTCAATATCCGCTTCCATAACGCCGATTTTAAATTCGTCCTTCAGCGCGGCGAGCGTTCTTTTAAGCGTTGTTGTTTTTCCGCTGCCGGGCGAGGACATAAGGTTTAAAAGGAAAGTTTTGTCCCTTTTAAGCTGCTCGCGGAGCTTATCCGCCTCCCTGTCGTTGTTTTCATAAACGGATTTTTTAATTTCTATTGTTTTGAATTCCATATTTTACTCCTTGAAAAACTCCTGCGCAATTCTGACGCTTTCCATTGCGTCCTTTGCGTAATAATCTGCGCCTATTGTTTTTGCGTAGTTGCGTGTCAGCACCGCGCCGCCAACGAACACCTTTGCATCTGTATTTTCGTGAAGCAGGGCGATTGTTTTTTCCATATTCGGCACCGTGGTTGTCATAAGTGCCGAAAGCCCTACGAGCTTAACGCCGCGTTTTTGCGTTTCCTCAAGCACGGTTTCGCACTTAACGTCCTTGCCGAGGTCGATTACGTCAAAGCCGTAATTCTGCAAAAGCACCTTTACAATGTTCTTGCCTATATCGTGAATATCACCCTCAACGGTTGCAACTATAATCTTTTCACCCTTGACCTGCGAGCTGCCGCCCGTTACTATTTTCGCCTTGATTTCGTCAAAGGCTGACTTTGCGGCATCCGCACTCATTAAAAGCTGAGGCAAAAACAGCCTGTTGTTTTCAAACGCGTCTCCAACCCTGTCAAGCGCGGGTACGATATAGCCGTTGATAATATCAAGCGGGGCTGTGTTTTCAAGCAGCGCCCTTGCGGAACGCGCGCTTTCCTCCTTAAGCCCTTTGATAATTGCCTCGTCAAGCGAAAGGTCTCCCTTTACGGGCTCCGCCTTTTTCTCCTCGGTAACGCCCTCAATATATTCGGTGCAGTTATCGTCAAGCCCCGCAAGCGCGTTATGAGCGTAATACGCGTTCATCATCTGCTCTGAAAGAGGGTTGATAATTCCCGCGCTTAAGCCCGCCGCGAGAGCCTGGGTATAAAAGGCGGTGTTGAGCGCGCCTCTTTTCGGCAGACCGAAGCTTACGTTTGAAACGCCGAGCACCGTATGAACGCCGAGCGTTTCTCTTAAATATTTAACGGCTTTGAGCGTTTCCACCGCATTGTTCTTATCGGTTGAAACGGTCATTGTAAGCGCGTCAACAATTAAATCCTTTTTATCAATGCCGTATTCAGCGGCTTTTTTTATTATCTTTTCGGCGATTTTAATTCTGCCCTGCGCGGTTTCGGGAATACCGCTTTCGTCAAGGCAGAGGCAGACAACCGCCGCGCCGTATTTCTTTGCAAGCGGAAGCACCGCATTCATTGAGCTTTCCTTGCCGTTAACGGAATTAAGCAGCGGCTTGCCGTTGTAAATTCTCAATGCTGCTTCAAGCGCTTCGGGAGACGCGGAGTCAAGCTGAAGCGGTGAAGAAAGCACGCTCTGAAGCTCATATACCGCGCGGGAGAGCAGCTTTACCTCGTCAATATCGGGCAGACCGACGTTGACGTCAAGGATGTGCGCCCCGCTTTCACGCTGTGATACGCCTTCGCGGATAAGGTAATCCATATCCCCGCTGCGCAGAGCCTCTTTAAGCAGGGGCTTGCCCGTAGGGTTAATGCGCTCACCGATTACAAGACTCTTTTCACCGAAAACGGCACATTCGCTGCCGCTTGTAACAAGGGTGTGATTTTTCGGTTCGGGTACGCTGTCGGGTATGTTTTTTGTTTTTTCAACCGTTGCTTTAATATGTGCCGGAGTTGTTCCGCAGCAGCCGCCGAGATAGGAAACACCGAGCTTTGCCGCCTCAAGCATATAGTCGGAAAACTCTTCGGGCGTTACATTGTAAA
>JAFYGD010000055.1 GCA_017543415.1 Eubacterium sp.
GCTGCGCAAAGTTTAATGCCGCGTTTGCCTTTGCAAGCCCCATTGCGCCGCAAATCCAGCTGATAATTATAAAGGTCGGAATAAGCGCGCAGACGATTGTAACAATTCCGAGCGCCTTTGCCGTTGAAGCGTCGTTAATGCTTTCCGTCAGCTTCTGCTGAAAGTAAAAGCGCTGGTTTTCGTCAAAGCTGTTGGGGTTCATCCCGTAGGGCTGCTGCGGCTGTGTGTTTTTGTTTTCTTCAAAAACCGTATCGTGCGGGGTGTTCGGAATTTTTGCGTAAAGATTGTTGGTGCTTTGCTGAACGGCACCGCAGTATGGGCAGGCGTTGGCTCCGTCGGGGAGCTGCGCTGAGCAGTTTTTACAGTTATACATAAGTTTTCTCCTTAATCCTCGCGGAACTGAAGAGCGTAAAGCTCCTTGTAGGTTCCGCCTTTTTCCATTAATTCTTCGTGGGTTCCGAATTCGGTAATCCTGCCGCCCGTTACAACGGCAATTTTATCCGCGTTGCGTATTGTTGAAAGTCTGTGGGCAACAACAAGGGTTGTTCTTCCCTTGCAAAGCTCGTCAAGCGCTTTCTGAATAAGCACCTCGGTAGTGTTGTCAAGCGCGCTCGTTGCTTCGTCAAGAATAAGAATTGCGGGGTCTTTAAGGAATACCCTTGCAATGGATATTCTCTGCTTCTGACCGCCCGAAAGCTTGATTCCGCGTTCGCCTATTTCGGTATCGTAACCGTCCGGCAGAGTCATAACAAACTCGTGCATATTCGCGCGTTTTGAAGCTTCAATAACCGCTTCGTCGCTTGCGTCAAGACAGCCGTATTTAATGTTGTCCTTAATGGAGCCCGAAAACAGGAAAACGTCCTGCTGAACTATTCCTATATTACGCCTTACGGAATCCATGGTAAGCTTTTTTATATCCTTGCCGTCAATCAGTATGCTGCCGCCGTTTTCGCCGAGTCTGTAAAAGTTCGGTATAAGGTGGCAGATAGTGGTCTTGCCTCCGCCCGAAGGGCCGACAAGCGCCATTTTCGTTCCCCTTGGAATTGAAAGCGAAATGTGGTCAAGCACTCCTTTTTCATCGTTTTCCGTATATGAAAAACAGATGTCCTTCAGCTCAATGTCGCCCTTTGCAACGCCTAAATCCTCGGCGTCCGGAGCGTCCTCCTCCTCGGGGATGTCCATAATTTCAATAAAGCGCTTAAAGCCCGTTGCGCCGTTCTGCCACTGCTCGGTAAAGCTGACGAGCGTCTGAACGGGGGAGATGAAAAGGTTAACCGAAACTATGAAGGTTGAATATTCGCCGAAATTTATTTTGCCGTTATAAAGGAAGATTCCGCCCGCAATAAGTATTATTACGTTGAAAACGTCGGTAACAAACGAGGTTGAGGAAAAGAATTTACCCATTGCGTTGTAGGAATGGGCGCTTGCGTCAACGTACATTTCGTTGCCCTTTTCAAATTTTTCAACCTCTTTTTCGGCGTTGGTATAAGCCTTGGTAACGCGTATGCCCGTTATTGAGCTTTCAAGGGCGGCGTTTATTACCGCGTTGCTCTTGCGCCTTTCGGTAAAGGCGGCGCGCATTTTCTTTCTGTAATGAAAGGAAACAAGCGCAAGGAAGGGAACGCAGGCAAAAATAATCAGCGTCAGCCAGACGTTAATCGTGCAAAGGTAGGAAAAGCTCAGCACAATCATTATTGAACAGGTTAAAAGGTTTTCGGGGCCGTGGTGGGCAAGCTCGCTGACTTCAAAAAGGTCATTGGTCATGCGCGTCATTATCGCGCCCGTTTCATGGTCGTCAAAAAACGAAAACGGCAGCCTTTCAAGGTGGGCAAAAAGCTCGCTTCTCATCTGCGCCTGCATGCGCGTTCCTACCATATGGCCCTGGTACTGAACGAAATACCGCAGCAGCATACGTACAAAGTAAAGAACAAGAACGCAAACGCCCGCAACAATAATTGAGCGGTAGGCGCGGTTCGGTATGTAATCGTTGAGCATACGGTTGGTCATTACCGGGTAAATCATTCCCAGAAGGGAAATGAAAACGGAAGCAGCCATATCCGCAGAAAACAAAAGCAGGTGCGGCCTGTAATATTTTATAAATCTTTTAAGCATAATATACTCCGCAAATATATAAGTTTAATCTATAATACTAAAAACAAAATCTCCTGTCAAACCTTAAAGCGTAAATCCTCGGTTTTGTAAAATCCGTTGAATAAAACAATTATTTGCCTTTTGTATATATATCGGTTATAATTAAGCCAAAGATATAAGGAGGTTTTTATATGAAAAAGACCTTATCGGTTCTGCTTTCGGCGGTGATGCTATTCTGCACGCTCGGAGTTATGCCCTTTTCCGCAAGCGCTGACGGGGCGCAAAAAAGCGGTGAATGCGGATACGGAGTAAATTACAGAATTGACCCCGATGCAGGAATTCTGAATATTATGGCAACTGACGAAAGCACGGGCGTAATGTATGATTATGACAATCAGGAATCGCCTTTTTATTTCTGCAACGACTACTATATTATTTCAGTATGGGAAGGCGTTACGTCCATAGGAAGCTACGCGTTTCAGGCAAACAGATACCTTGATGAAGTCGCTCTTCCCTCTACGCTCACTAAAATTAACAGAAACGCTTTTGCAAACTGCGAGAGTATGTTTATGATTAATTTCCCGACGAACTTAACCACCATCGGAGCGTATGCATTTCATAACTGCTACGCGCTTGAAAAGATTATACTCAACGATAACCTTAAAACCGTCGGCGATTACGCTTTCTATAACTGCAACGCCTGCGATACCCTTAAAATAGGAAGCAGCGTAACAAGAATCGGAACGGAAGCGTTCAGAAACTGCCAGAAAATATCCGAAATCAATATTCCCGCAACGCTGACAACTGTCGGAAGCGCGGCGTTTGATATGTGCATCGGACTGAAAAGCGTAAACATAACCGACCTTAAGGCGTGGTGTAAAATTGATTTTGCAAACGATTCGTCAAATCCCGTTTCAAAGTCGCAATCGCTTAAGCTGAAAGGCGGAGAAATTAAAAATCTTGTAATACCGAGCGGAATTAAATCGGTTA
>JAFYGD010000056.1 GCA_017543415.1 Eubacterium sp.
ACAGCGAGGTTGTAGCCGCGCTTATTGATAACTATTATAGGGGTGACCCGAAGGCAGCTATAATTTGCGCCGTTAAGGAGCTTTCCGGTACCTTCGGACTTGCGGTTATGTTTGACGATATTCCAAACGAGCTTTTTGCAGTTCGCAACGTATCTCCGATAATCTGCTGCAAAAATGAGGACGGCTGTTATATCGCTTCCGATATTATGGCAATCGGCGAGTACAGCGAAGACTATTTCGTTCTTCCCGAATTTTCGGTTGCCCGTATTACAAAGGACAGTATTGAAATTACCGATTTCAACGGCAATTCCATTGAGCCTAAAATGCTCACGCTTGACTGGGATATTAAAAACAGCGGTAAAAAAGAATATCCTTTCTATATGGAAAAGGAAATAATGGAGCAGCCCGAGGTTATTACAAAAACCATTGAAACACGTATTAAAGACGGCCTTCCTGACTTTTCCGGGGAAAAGGTTGACGATTCCATATTTACCGAATGTGATAATATTACCGTTATTGCCTGCGGTACCGCAATGCACGCGGGCTTAATCGGTAAGCATATTATTGAAAAGAACTGCGGCGTTCCCGTAACCGTTAATATGGCGAGCGAGTATATGTATAACGACCCGATTATTAACGAAAAAACGCTTGTTATCTGCGTTTCACAGAGCGGTGAAACAATCGACACCCTTGAAGCGCTCAAATATGCGCGCCGCCGCGGCGCACGCTCGCTTTCAATCGTAAACGTAAAGGGCTCAACCATAGCGCGCGAAAGTGAAAACGTAATCTATACCAACGCGGGTCCAGAAATCGCAGTTGCTTCAACCAAGGCGTATACAACCCAGGTTGCGGTTTTCTATCTCATCTGCGCAAAAATGGCTTACCTTCGCGGAAAGCTCAGCGAAACCGAAACCGCTGCGTTTATGGCAGAGCTTCAGAAAATTCCCGCCGCCGTTCAGTCTGTGCTTGACAGACGCGACGAGGTGCATCACCTTTCAAACACTCTCCTTACAGCAGAGCATACCTTTATGATAGGCAGGGGACTTGATTATCCTACCCTTCTTGAAGCGTCGCTCAAGCTTAAGGAAATATCCTATATTCATTCCGAGGCTTTCGCTTCGGGCGAGCTTAAACACGGAACAATCGCGCTTATTACGGACCAGACTCCCGTTATTGCTCTTTTAACCCAGGAAAAGCTTATGAGCAAACAGGTGTCAAATATCCGTGAGGTGCAGTCCCGCGGAGCAAATGTTATTACTATAATCAGAAAGTCATTAAGGAACAAGGACGTTGAATGTTCCTTTGAGCTTCCCGACCTTGAGGATGATTTTATGGCAATTCCCGCAGTTGCGGCAATGCAGCTTCTTGCCTACTACGTATCCTCCGATAAGGGACTTGATGTTGATAAACCGCGTAACCTTGCAAAGGTAGTTACTGTAGAATAAACAATAAGGGCAGCCCGTCTGCCCTTTTAGTATTTGTATAAAGGATTAAACTATGAAGGCAAAAATAACTCTTGCAAAGGAACTTAAAATAGGAAATATTGACCGCAGAATTTACGGCTCCTTCATTGAGCATCTCGGACGTGCCGTTTACGGAGGAATATATGAGCCGTCTCACCCATTAGCCGATGAGGACGGCTTCAGAACCGATGTAATTGAGCTTGTTAAAGAGCTTAATGTCCCCGTTGTGCGTTATCCGGGCGGTAATTTTGTATCGGGTTATAACTGGGAGGACGGCGTAGGTCCCGTTGAAAAACGTCCGCGCAGGCTTGATTTGGCGTGGGGAACAACCGAACCAAACACCTTCGGAACAAATGAGTTTATGAAGTGGTGCAAAAAAGCGGGTTCGGACTGTATGATGGCTGTAAACCTCGGTACAAGAGGTCCGGAGGAAGCGCGCAACCTTGTTGAATATATGAACCATAAGGGCGGTTCGGCATGGTCGGATTTAAGAAGAGCGCATGGCTATGAAAGCCCGTGGAATGTAAAGCTTTGGTGCCTCGGCAACGAAATGGACGGTGCCTGGCAGATGGGCGCAAAAACCGCCGTTGAATACGGACGCCTTGCCAAGGAAACTTCAAAGCTTATGAAATGGACGGACGGCAGTATTGAAACCGTGCTTTGCGGTTCTTCAAGCCGTAATTCGCCCACCTTCGGCGACTGGGAGGCACAGTCGCTTGAAATAGCGTACGATACCGTTGATTACGTCTCACTTCACCAGTATTATGAAAACCGCAGCGGCGATACCGCCTCCTTCCTTGCAAGAACGCTTGAAATGGAGGAGTTTATCTATTCGGTTATCTGTATCTGCGACTATATAAAAGCAAAGAAAAGAGCAAAGAAAACAATTAATCTTTCCTTTGACGAATGGAACGTATGGTACCACAGCGATAACGCTCCTTATGAGCGCTGGAGCCTTGCTCCCGCAAGACTTGAGGATAACTATTTCTTTGAGGATGCTCTGCTGACGGGCGCAATGCTTATAACGCTTCTGCGCCATTGTGACAGAATTAAGATAGCCTGCCTTGCGCAGCTTGTAAACGTTATTGCCCCAATAATGACTCAAAACGGCGGCGGTACATATAAACAGACGATATTCTATCCCTTTGAGCATCTTTCAAATTTCGGCAGGGGAGCCGCGCTTAATCCTATTATTGAAAGCCCGAAATACGACTGCGCGGAGTTCACCGATGTGCCTTTCCTTGAAAGTATTGCAACCTTTGACGAGGAAAATGAGGAGCTTGTTATCTTTGCTGTAAACAAGTCTGAGGACGAGCCGATTGAGCTGAATTTAAACCTTCTTGACTTTGAAGGATATAAGCCTTTTGAATTCATTTCAATGGACGGATTTGCAAAAAATGCGGCAAATAATTTTGAAGCTTCACCCGTAAAGCCTCATAAAAACGGTGTTCCCAAAGCCGATTCAAACGAAGTTAATATACATTTTGAGCCGTTTTCGTGGAATGTTGTCAGATTCAGAAAATAGTTTAAAAAATCGCTTGACACGTTTTTGCTTTTGTGCTACAATTCACTAAACCGATGAAAAAGGGTAAGTAAGCTTTTTAAGTGCTTGCAAAGAGAGCTGCCGGCGGTGGGATGGCAGTGAGGTACACTAAGCTGAATGGACTTTTGAGGGCGAGCTGAAAGCTGAGGCGAGTATGCAAGACGGAGTAGGCGCTTCGTAAACAAAGTCAGCGTATGACAGTACGCGTGGAGTGAGTGCAATGCACTAAGCAGGGTGGCACCGCAGGAAGAATTTTATTCCTGTCCCGGCATTTGGTTGGGACAGGATTTTTGTTTTGTCCCAAGGGAAAAACTCACAGAAATATTTTTTAAGGAGGACAAAAAGATGAGTGAAAACAAGATTCCCTACAAAATCTATTTAGAAGAAGACGAGATGCCGAGAGCATGGTACAACGTGCGTGCTGATATGAAGAATAAGCCCGCACCGCTGCTCAATCCCGGAACACATCAGCCGATGACGGCAGAAGAGCTCGGCGGAGTATTCTGTGCAGACCTTGTTGCACAGGAGCTTGACAACGACAACGCTTATATCGAAATCCCGCAGGAAATCCGCGATTTCTATAAGATGTACCGTCCGTCACCGCTCGTTCGTGCCTACTGTCTTGAAGAAAAGCTTCAGACTCCGGCAAAGATTTATTATAAATTTGAGGGTAACAACACTTCGGGTTCGCATAAGCTTAATTCAGCTATCGCACAGGCTTATTATGCTAAAAAGCAGGGTTTGAAGGGCGTTACAACCGAAACCGGCGCAGGCCAGTGGGGTACTGCTCTTTCAATGGCTTGCTCATATCTCGGACTTGACTGTAAGGTATTTATGGTTAAGGTTTCCTATGAGCAAAAGCCCTTCAGACGCGAGGTAATGAGAACCTACGGCGCGTCCGTAACTCCTTCGCCTTCAATGGATACCGAAATCGGCAAAAAAATCAACGCAGAGCATCCCGGTACTACGGGCTCGCTCGGCTGTGCTATTTCGGAAGCTGTTGAGGTTGCAGTTAAGAACCCGGGTTACAGATATGTGCTCGGCTCCGTTCTTAATCAGGTACTTCTTCATCAGTCCGTTATCGGTCTTGAAACAAAGGCTGCGCTTGATAAGTACAATATCAAGCCGGATATGATTATCGGCTGCGCAGGCGGCGGCTCAAACCTCGGTGGTCTTATTTCTCCCTTTATGGGTGAAAAGCTTCGCGGTGAGGCTGATTATGACATCATCGCCGTTGAACCTTCTTCCTGCCCGAGCTTTACAAGGGGCGTTTACGCTTATGACTTTGCCGATACAGGTATGGTTTGCCCGCTTGCAAAGATGTATACTCTCGGTTCTGACTTTATTCCGTCGGCTAACCACGCAGGCGGTCTCCGTTACCACGGTATGAGCCCCATTCTTTCACAGCTTTACGATGACGGTCTTATGAGGGCTGTATCCGTTGAGCAGACAAAGGTATTTGAGGCAGCAGAGCAGTTTGCAAGGGTAGAGGGTATTCTTCCCGCACCGGAAAGCTCCCACGCAATCCGCGTTGCTATTGACGAAGCGCTCAAGTGCAAGGAAACAGGCGAAGAAAAGACTATCGTATTCGGTCTTACAGGTACGGGCTATTTTGATATGGTTGCTTACGAAAAATTCCACAACGGTGAAATGGACGATTATATTCCTACCGATGAAGAGCTTGCAAAATACAGAGCAAAGCTTCCTAAAGTAGACTAATAGAATAATAAACGGAGGGCTTTTTTGCCCTCCTTTATTTTTTATATTCTTCTCTTGAAAATATATAAATGCGGTGTTATTATAATAATAGCAAAGCAGGTGATAATATGGTTAATCAAAAAAGAATTCTTGAAAACTTCAAAGCCCTTGTTTCGCTTGACAGTCCGTCCTTTGACGAACGTCTTGTGTGCGAGTGGCTTAAAAGCTATCTTAAATCAATCGGCATTGAAGCCAAAGAGGATAATGCGGGCGCGCTCATAGGCGGAACAACGGGTAACCTTTACGCCTATGTTGACGGCAGCGTTGACGCGCCTCCCGTAATGTTTTCTTCTCATATGGATACGGTAGAACCCTCAAAGGGCAAAACCGCCGTTTTCCACGAGGACGGAAGAATTACCTCAGACGGTACAACGGTTCTCGGCTCCGATGACCTTGCGGGCGTTGTTGCAATCCTTGAGGGACTGACTCAGCTTAAGGAAAACGGTATTCCTCACCGTCCTATTGAAATCCTTTTCACAGTTTGTGAGGAAACTCACGGGGGCGGCGCAAGCGCATTTGATTACTCTAAAATCAAATCAAAGGAAGCCTATGTTTTTGATATGGACGGCGCGCCGGGCAGCGCTGCCTCGTCAGCACCGTCAATCTTAACCTATACCGTTAAGTTCCTCGGAAAATCAGCCCACGCCGGCTTTGAAGCTGAAAAGGGTATTCACGCAATTAAAGCAGCTGCAAAAGCGGTATCCCTGATACCCTGCGGTAATATTGAAAAGGGCGTTACCGCCAATGTAGGCGTTATCAAGGGCGGCAAGGCAACAAATATTGTCCCCGATTACTGTGAGATTACCGGTGAAATCAGAAGCTTTGACCCTGCAAAGGTTGAAGAAAAAATCAGCGAGGTGCTTTCAATCTGTAAAGCCTGCGCAAAGGAAATCGGCGCACAAATTGAGGAAAGGCACAGCGTTGAAGTAAAGGCGTTTTCAACCAAAGACGATACGGAATGTGTAAAGCGTTTTAAAAAGGTTTGCGCTGATATGGGGCTTTCGGGTGAAACCTATCCCACCTTTGGCGGCTCGGACGCCAACACCTATGCGCAGTACGGCGTTGAAGGTATCGTCTGTGCAACGGGTATGAATAACTGCCACGCCTGTAATGAGTATACAACGGTTGACGAGCTTACTCTCGCAGCAGAGCTTGCTCTTAACCTTATGAAAGAGTAAAGAAAGGAAGTACAACTATGCGTTCACATGAAGTAACAGAAGTTCATAAGCTCCTTGAAAACGGCAAGCTCGTTGAACCGGGCTGGAGCAGAAAAATGGTTCAGATTTATGACCGTAACGATATCAAAAAGCGTAAAACCCGTATAAAGGAATGGGATTACTACTATGTAATGTCCAACGAGCATAAATTTGCAATCTGTATGACCGTGTCCGACCTCGGCTATATCGGTATGAACAGCGTAAGCTTTATCAATCTTGATAACGCTACCGAGCATACGGATTCAATTATTATTCCTTTCCCCATGGGCAAATTTCATATGCCTTCTTCAACAAAAGAGGGCGACGTAAAATTCAAGAATAAAAAGCTTGCAATTGAATTCCTTCATACCGAAAAGGGAAGACTGCTCCGTATGGAATATCCCTCCTTTGACGGCGGCAAGGGCATCCGCGCGAATATCCTTCTTTTCGATGAACCCGAAGAAAGCATGGTAATTGCAACCCCGTGGGACGAGGATGAACACGCTTTTTATTACAATCAGAAAATCAATCCAATGCGCGCTTCGGGCAAGGTTGAATATGACGGCAAGCTCTATGAGCTCAATCCGCAGACCGATTTCGGCGGACTTGACTGGGGACGCGGTGTATGGACCTATGATAATTACTGGTACTGGGGCAGCGGTGCAGGTCAGGTAGACGGCGTTCCGTTCGGCTTCAATATCGGCTACGGCTTCGGCAATACAAGCGCCGCAAGCGAAAACACTATTTTCTATAACGGTAAAACCCATAAGTTTGACGACGTTAAATTCAATATAAGCGCAAATTATACCGACCCCTGGACCTTCACCTCCAGTGACGGACGTTTTGAAATGGATTTCGTTCCGATTATAGACCGTGCGGCAAAAATTGACCTTAAGGCAATTGTTACCGACCAGCATCAGGTATTCGGTAAAATGAGCGGTACCGCCATTCTTGACGACGGAACCAAAATTGAAATTAAAGACTTCCTCTGCTTTGCCGAGGAGGTACACAATAAGTATTAATCGGGGTGAACTATGTATAAGTATAATTTAAGCGGCGCAGACGCAGCGCTTGTAGGTAAAATTCTGTTGTTTTCTCTTGTCTGCATCGTTGCTTCGCTCGCCGTAAGGCTGCTGTTTGCGCTGGCGGTCAATCACGATGCAAAGGCAATCGGAGTTAAAAACAAAACGCTTTGGAGCGTTCTTGAGTTCTTCTTCCCGCTGATTATAGGTGTTATTTATCTTTGCGTTAGGAATTCTCTTGAAAAAACCGTTCCGCGTTACTGTACCTCCTGCGGCGCAGCAATGCCTCCTAATACAAAGGCGTGCTATAACTGCGGCAGTACAATGCTTCTTGATGTCAACATCACGGGCGCGGAGCAGGAAAAGAAATCGCGTAAAAACTGCATTATTGCAGGCGTGGTTATTTATGTTGTTTTATTCATCGGCTCCCAGATTTTCGGCATAAGCCTTGTAACCGATATAATAAGACAGTATGATAAGTCCCGTGATTTCGGCAGTTACGAGGATTACTTTGAAGATTACTTTGAAGATTTCGGCAAATATTTTGAGCAGTACGGTCAGGAGGAAAACCCTGCTGACGATAACAGCGAATTCTTTGACGATTTCAACGATTTCGGCGAAGGGGAAGAGGATGAAGAGCCTACTCTTCCCGATAATGACCCCTTCGGCTTCTTTGACAATAACGGCAACTGATATTATTTCAGGGAGGGCGTATGTGCCCTCCCGTTTTTTATACATTATATAAAACACTTGTAATGTTATCTGATATCTGTTAGAATATATTTATTAAAGTGTTGATTATTTCAACCGTTGTAAAGGAGAAAAGTGTATGGGAAAAAAAGCTAAAACAGCTGAAAAGCTTTCACGCAACACCTATACAGGCGGTGAGCTGTTCGGCTACCTTGTAGGTATGTTCGGCCAGAACATTATCTATCAGGTAATCGCAGCGGGACTCGTTTCCGTTTATCTCGGAACAGTTATTTTAATTCCCGCGTCTGCCGTAGGCGTAATCATTTTTGCTGCAAGAATCTGGGATGCTATTAACGACCCGATGATGGGTACAATAGTTGACAGAACGCATACAAAATGGGGTAAGTGCAGACTTTATCTTATTTTCTTCCCTGCAATTATCGGAGTAATGACAATTCTTTGCTTCGTTAACGGTATTTATACTAATCCGGGCGCAAGTAAGGCTCTTATCGTTGCTTGGGCAGCGATTTCATATATCCTTTGGGGTATGCTCTTTACCGTTTGCGATATTCCGCTCTGGGGCATCACTTCCCTTATGACGGAAGACCAGAACGACCGTGCAAAGATTATCGGTCTTGCCCGTATGGCAGCAGGTATCGGCGGTATCGGTACCGTTATTGCCTTTATTCCCGACTTCCTTAAGGGTATGTTTGAGGGCAAGTATAACGCTCTTGTAGGCGTTGACGGTTATACTCAGCAGATGGCTAATAACGATACCAAAAAGGCTGCCTGGATTGCAACCGTAGTAGGTATTACGATTGTTGCAACTATTTGCTTTGAGGTAGCAGGTCTTGTAACCCGTGAGCGTGTTCCCGGCGATGCAGAGGATAAGCGCGGCATTATTGATAA
>JAFYGD010000057.1 GCA_017543415.1 Eubacterium sp.
GGATTATCTTTTAAGCGACTCCCCTCTCGAAAAAAGAATGAGAGAAATGTTCAGGCTTAACATCGACTGGTTTATGCAGACGCTTTTAGTGCGTAAGGATGTAATGAGCATGGAGTCCTCACTTGAGGTAAGAGTCCCGTTTTGCGACTGGAGAATAGTCGAATACGCATACAATATGCCCTGGAGCATAAAAGCATATAACAAGCGCGAAAAAGGAATACTGCGAAAGGCGTTTGAAAACGAGCTTCCCGGGGAGATAACCAACCGTAAAAAGAGCCCGTATCCCAAAACCTTTAACCCCGCATATTTTGAAAAAGTATGCAATCTGACAAAAGAAGCTCTGAATGACAGCGCTTCCCCGCTCGGCTCTATGATTAACAAAGAGGCTGTACGAGAGCTTATGAATAATCCCGATTTACTCAGCGAGCCGTGGTACGGTCAGCTTATGAGAGCGCCGCAGGTGCTTGCATATATTTATCAGATTTATGTATGGGCAAATAAATATAATGTTGAATTCGAGTATTAAGAGTGATATAATATATTATATTAAAATGCGGAGCGAATAAAGCTTAGGTTATGACAAACGAAGAATATATTAAAGCGATTGATATGCGGCGGTCCCGACGGGCTTACACCTCGAAGCCGCTGTCTGAGGATATAAAAAACGTTATAAAGGAAATGGTTGACGCGGTAAATCAGATTTCCGAGGCGGACTTCACCTTTGTTGACGACGCAACTCCCGCGTTTAAGCTTTTTACGGGAAAGTTTTCGATGATTGTAATAAGCGGAAATGACACCCAGAAAGGCAGAGAAGACGCAGGATTCTACGGAGAGAGCATTGTGCTTCAGTGCGTATATCACGGTCTGGCTACCTGCTGGGTAGGCGGAACGTACAATGAAAACAAGGCATACGAAATGCTGAAGCTTCCGAAGGGAAAACGGATTTACTGCGTAATTACCGTAGGCTATGAAAAGGACAGACTGAGCGTTGTTGAAAGAACAATGTATAACGCAATGCATAAAAAGAACAAGTCGTATCAGGATATGTTTGAAGCGTGCGACGAAAAGCTCCCCGATGCTTATGCATACGCTATGAGTCTCGTTGAAAAAGCGCCGTCGGACGTCAACAGCAGACCGGTAAAATTCAGATATGAAAACGGCGTGCTTTCAGCCCATGTAGAGGAGCCGTATTCCGATAAAAGCATCGACTGCGGAATAGCGAAGCTTCATTTCCTTTTAGGCGCACGCGCAAAAGAAATTAACGGGCACTGGAACGCAAAAAACGAATTTGAAGAAATCAAAGCAAGCATTTTGAAATTTGAGAATAAAAGCTCTGACAAGGAGGAAAACAAAAATGAGTGACAAGCTTGGAAATATCAAAAAAGCAATTCTTGACAACAGAAAAAAGGTAATTATCTGCGCAATAATCGTTGCGTTTATCGCGTTAGTTTTTTCGGTTATCGCAATAGCCGTTCACAATTACAGGACAGTTGACGAGTACAAGCCGGAAACGCTTCAGTTTACGGACTATACGGAAAACAGCAAGGTTAAGCTTATCGCTCACAGAGGATACAGAGCCATAGCTCCCGAGAACACGCTCCCCGCATACGAAATGGCGGGACAGGCAGGCTACTGGGGCGCAGAGTGCGATGTATATAGAACGAAGGACGGCGTATGGGTGCTTCATCACGACCCGAAAACCTTCAGGCTTATGAATAAATCGAAGAAAATCGAAAGCTCAACCTATGATGAGCTTAAGGAGCTTTACTATGAGCAGGGCAACAGAATAGACAATTATCCCGAGCTCAGAATCTGTACGCTTGACGAATACCTTGAAAAATGCGTTCAGTTCAACATTACTCCGGTAATCGAACTTAAGGGTAAAAACAACAAGGAGCATTACGATGAAATAGTTAAAGCAGTTGAAGGTGCAAAGCTCGAAGCGATATATATCTCATTTGAAAAAGAGGACCTTGTAAGAATGAGAGCGCTTACCGACGATAAATTATTCCTTCTTTCGGAAAAAATAACCGACAAAGTAATCAAAAATGCAAAGGAAATCAAAAACTGCGGAATAGAATTCAACGCAAACGAGGAAAAGAATTTTGAGGACAAGGGAAAGCTAATCAAGCAGGCACAAAAGGAAGGGCTTGAAACCGCCGCCTGGAATGTAAACGAAATAACAACCCTTGACAAGCTTTATAAGCTTAACACTTTCTATTACACAACGGACATCGTAACTTATTAATAACGGAGGATAAAAAATGGAAAAGAAAACTATAGTTAAGGCAATAGCTGCAACGGCTTTATGCGCCGGCGCTGCGGCGGCAGGCGTATATGTTGCCAAAAAAGCGATTTGGTTTAAAAACTACTGTAAGCTCGTTGATTACAAAATTGACTCCGTTAAAGGAACGGAGCTTGAAGGCAAGGACGACTTAAAGCTTGTTGCTCACAGGGGCTTCAGAGCTATGGCTCCCGAAAACACGCTTCCCGCATATGAGGAAGCAGGCAAGGCGGGCTACTGGGGCGCTGAATGTGATACATACAGAACAAAGGACGGAGTTTGGGTAGTTCACCATGACCCGATTACAACGCGCGTCACCGATAAGAACTATGTTGTTGAGCTTTCAAGCCTTAATAAGCTTTACGGCGCCACTATGGACTTCGGTCATAATATTGACAAGTATCCTTACCTTAAAATCTGTACGCTTGAGGAATACATCAAAAAGTGTGCCGAATACGGCATGCACGCAGTAATTGAGCTCAAGTACAACAGGAACAGAGAGTATTACGGTGAAATAATTGATATGCTCAAAAAGTACGGCGTTGAAGCAAGCTTTATCGCGTTTGACTTTGAGGATATCGTTGAAATAAGAA
>JAFYGD010000058.1 GCA_017543415.1 Eubacterium sp.
AGAAGCAACGACGAGCTTGCTGACCTCGGCAACGCGTTTAACGATATGGCGGACGCCCTTGATAAGCTTGAAAGCTCGCGGCGCTCCTTTGTTGCCAACGTTTCCCACGAGCTTAAAACTCCGATGACCTCAATTTCCGGCTTTGTTGACGGTATACTTGACGGAACGATTCCAAAGGAAAAGCATGAGTATTATCTGAAAATCGTTTCCGATGAGGTAAAACGTCTTTCACGCCTTGTTGTTGCAATGCTCAATATGAGCAAAATGGAAAGCGGCGACTTTGAAATGAAGCCGAAAAACTATAATATATCCGACCAGATTATTCATATTCTTCTTACCTTTGAACAGAAAATTGAAAAGAAGAATATTGATATCATCGGGCTTGACGGAATTGAGCCTCACCGTGTTCATGCCGATACGGATATGATTTATCAGGTTATATATAATCTGTTTGATAATGCCGTTAAGTTCACAAATGAAAACGGTTATATAAAAATAGGTATTAAAGATATAAATGATAAGGTTGAGGTTTCAATCAAAAACAGCGGAACGGGAATAAATTCTTCCGAACTCACCAAAATTTTTGAAAGATTTTATAAGGTGGATAAATCGCGCAGCCTTGACGCAAAGGGCGCCGGACTCGGACTTTACATTGTTAAAATGATGGTTGAAATGCACGGGGGAAGGATATTTGCCCGCTCGGATTCGGAAAATGAAGCTGAATTTGTTTTCACTCTTCCGAAAGCAGATGTTTAATTTTCATTTAATATTTACGGGTTATAACATACCCGAACGATACAGAAAGAAGGCATATAATTATGGATGATTTTTATGACAATTTATTCGGCGGCAATAATGAAAATGAGCCGAAGCCGGAAGAACCCGCAGCTCCCGCGGAACCTGCAGAGCCTTCCGAGCCGGTAATACCCGTTCAGCCTGAAGCTCCCGCTGAACCGGAGATTCCCGCTGAACCGGAACAGCCGGCACAGCCGCAGTTCACACCTCCGGTTTATCAGCCGCCGGTGCAGAATAACACCTATAACCCAACGGGAACGTTTTATACCCCTCCTGCGGTAAATCAGCCAAAGCAGGAATTCAGCGCTCCCTCGTTTAATCCCGATAATCCTTATCAGCCGCAGCAGCCTGCGGGCGGTCCTCAGTTTACTCCTCCTCTTAAGCCTAAGAAGAGCGGCAAGGGACTTGCGGTAATTATGATAATTGCAATTATCTGCGCTGCTGTTGCAATCGGCGGACTCTGGGCTGCGTCAAAAGGCGTAGGCATAGGAAACGGTAACTCCGTTACCTCAAGCGCAGAGGAAGAAAAGAACAAAGAGGACGCACAGGTTAAGGTTGAAGACAGCGATGAACCTGCAAAGACCGACGATGAAGGAAACGCTACCATTGCGGGTATAGTTAAGGATACAAAAAGCTCATGCGTTGGAATCACCGTTTATACGGAGCAGGACGCTTACAGTTATTTCTACAACTACGGTCAGGGCAACAGCTCATCCGGCGGAAAAACCGCTTCGGGCGAAGGCTCGGGTATAATAATGAGCGAAGCAGGCGGCAAAACCTATATTATGACCTGCGCTCACGTTATTGCAGACGGCAGCTCCTTTACCGTTACCCTTGATAACGATAAGGAATATGAAGCTGAAATCGTAGGCTATGACAGTCAGACCGATATAGGCGTACTTTCAATTAACGCCACGGGACTTAATGTTGCAAAGTTCGGCAACAGCAAGAGCATTGTTGTCGGCGAGGATTGTATAGTAATCGGATGTCCCGGCGGACTTATGTTTAAAAACAGCGTAACACGCGGTATTATTTCTGCAGTTGACGTTCCCATTGCATCTTCAATCGGCTATAAAAACGAGTGTATTCAGGTCGATGCTGCTATCAACCCCGGTAATTCGGGCGGCGCGCTCTTCAATATGCAGGGTCAGGTAATCGGTATCTGTTCTTCAAAAATCGCTTCAACCGATTATGAAGGTATGGGCTTCGCGGTACCGAGCAATACCGCCGTTGATACCGCAAATTCAATTATCAAGAACGGTTATGTTGCAGGAAGAGCTATGATAGGTATTAAATATAATACTCTTTCAAATTACGATTCCGCACAGTCAATTCTTTCCGCACTTGCCCAGAAGGGCTTTGAAAATGCGGAAGGCACAATGGTAATCCGTGAAGTACAAGAGGACTCCGACCTTAACGGCAAGGTTCAGGAATACGATATGATTGTTGCCGTAAACGGCAAAACGCTTACAAGCACCGATATTCTCACTTCAGAGCTTTCAAAACGCAAGCCCGGAGATACCGTTGAGCTTACAATTGCACGTGTTGACGGAAACAGAATCAAAACCTTTGAAATTAAGTGTAAGCTTATTGAAAACAAAAACTAAAAAAATAAAAGCGGATGAATTTCATCCGCTTTATTTTTTTACATCATTTCGCAAATCATATCGGCAAACTCAGTCGGGTTGTCAATTGAAAGTCCCGCAATTAATCTTGCCTGATTGTAAAGAATTTTTGTGTATTTGTTAAGCGTTTCTTCGTCTGCGCCCTCAAGCTTTTTAACTATCGGGTGTTCGCTGTTGATTTCAAGAACAAGCTGCGCCTTAACTCCCTCGTTTCCGCCGGGCATCTGAGAAAGCACCTTAGCCATTTCAAGGCTTACGTATCCCTCTGCGGAAAGAGCAACGGCGTGACTTCCGAGCTTGTTTGTAAACTTAACCGCGCTCACCTCTCCGCCAAGGCTTTCCTTCATTTTGTCAAGCAGCTCCTTCGAGCTTTCGTTCTTTTCCTTCATAGCCTCTTTTTCGGCGTCTGTTGAAAGGTCAACCTCGTCCTTCTGAATGTTTGCAAAGTGCTTTCCGTTGTATTCCATAAGCATCTGAATTGCAAATTCATCAACGTCGTCCGTGCAGAAAAGAACCTCATAGCCCTTTTCTTTAACGGCTTCAACCTGGGGAAGAAGGGCTATTTTTTCTTCGCTTTCGCCGCAGGCGTAGTAAATATCGTTCTGGCTGTCTGCCATACGCTCGGTATATTCTTTAAGCGTTGCGTAACCGCCGTTTGAGGACTTGAAAAGGATTAAGTCTTTAAGACCCTCCTTGTTCATACCGTAGTCCGCGTAAATGCCCCATTTGAGCTGCACGCCGAAGGTTTTAAACAGCTTTTCGTATTTTTCCCTGTCGTTTTTAAGAAGCTTTGTAAGCTCTGATTTAATCTTTTTATCAATAGCCTTTGCAATGATTTTAAGCTGATGGTCGTGCTGCAAAACCTCGCGCGAAATGTTCAGCGTAAGGTCTGCGCTGTCAACAAGTCCGCGTACAAAGCCGAAGTAATCCGGCAGAAGGTCGGAGCACTTATCCATAATAAGCACGCCGTTTGAATATAGCTGAAGTCCCTTTTCATATTCTTTTGAATAGTAATCCATCGGAACGTTTTCGGGTATGAAGAGCAGCGCGTCAAAGGTAGCCTGTCCTTCGGTTTTGCTGTGGATTACAAGCATCGGGTCTGTGTAATCGTAAAACTTCTGCTTGTAAAATTCGTTGTATTCCTCGGGCTTGATTTCGTTCTTGTTCTTACGCCAGAGCGGAACGCGGGAATTAAGCGTTTCCTCGTTAACCTCGGTTAACCATTCGCCCTTGTTTTCCTTGTCGGGAACCTGCGATTCAATTTCCATTACGATGGGGTAACGAATGTAATCGCTGTATTTTTTTACAAGGTCCTCAATCCTGTACTGGTCAAGGTACTGCTCGTAGTCCTCGGTTTCAGTGCTTTTCTTTATGTGAAGAATAACCGTTGTGCCCGTTTCCTCTTTTTCGCAAGGCTCAACCGTGTAACCCTCAACGCCTTCGCTTACCCATTTGTTTGCGCTGTCGCTGCCGAGCGCGCGTGAGATAACCTCAACCCTGTCGGCAACCATAAATGAGGAGTAAAAGCCAACGCCGAACTGACCTATAACCTCAAGGTTTTCAATATTTTCGTTGTCCTTGTTTTCGTTTTTGAAATTAAGGCTGTCGCTTTTTGCAATCGTGCCGAGGTTGCTTTCGAGCTCCTCAGCTGTCATGCCTATACCTTTATCCGAAACGGTAAGGGTTCTCGCCTCTTTGTCAATGTCAATTCTTATCTGTAATTCATCGGCGTTTATACCGCCGTCCGTAAGCGATTTGAAATAAAGCTTATCCGTTGCGTCACTTGCGTTTGAAATAAGCTCACGAAGGAAAATTTCCTTGTGAGTGTAAATGGAGTTAATCATCATGTCAAGGAGCTTTTTACTTTCCGCCTTGAACTGCTTTTTTCTCATAAAAATCATCTCTGTTCCGTAAAATTAGCACTCTGTTATCCCGAGTGCTAACTATATTATAATCCATTATTTCCGTTTGTCAAGTGCAACTTGGCATATACTTGCAAAATCGTACAGATGTGTTATAATAGTAAAAATTTTTCAAACGGAGAAAATATGCCAAATTCAAAAGCAAAACGCAATTCGTTTATTCTTGTTTTAGCAGCTTTTATCTGGGGCATCGCCTTTGTTGCGCAAACCCAGGGCGGGGCAATAGGGCCTTATGCCTTTACCTCAATCCGCTATTTTATCGGCGGTGCGGTTCTGCTTCCCGTAATTGCTGTTATTGATAAAATCAGTCCTTCAAGCCATAAGCCCAAAACAAAAAAGGATTATAAAACCTTAATAAGCGGCGGAATCTGCTGCGGTGTCAGCGTTGCCGCAGCCTCAATTCTTCAGCAGGTGGGAATTTACCGCGGAACCTCGGCGGGCAAGGCGGGCTTTCTTACCGCATGTTATATTATACTTGTTCCCATATTCGGAATTTTTCTTAAAAGAAAATGCGGGCTCAACGTTTGGATTTCTGTGTTCATAGCCCTTGCGGGTCTGTATCTGCTGTGTATTAAAAAGGGAGAATTTTCGGTTGAAAAAAACGATATTATCGTTTTGCTTTGCTCCGCAATGTATGCGGTTCAGATTTTGTTTATTGACCGGTTTCTTCTTAAGGGCGTTGATTCGGTTCGTTTAGCGTGCGTTCAGTTCTTCGTTTGCAGCGCTGTTGCCGCAATTCCCGGATTTATTATTGACGCAGGTGCTTCCTTTTCAGCCCTGCCGGAGCTGTTTGCAACCGCATTTTCGGGCAAAACGCTGATAGCAATTCTGTATACGGGCGTTCTTTCCTCGGGCGTTGCCTATACTCTTCAGATAATCGGCCAGAAGGACGTTAACCCAACAGTCGCGTCTTTGCTTATGAGCCTTGAAAGCGTGTTTTCGGTACTCGGAGGATGGCTTATCCTCGGCGATTTGCTTACCGTGCGCGAGCTTGCAGGCTGCGGAATTATGTTTCTTGCAACCGTGCTTTCGCAACTACCTGCGGATAAGTTTAAAAATACAACGAAAAAAGGACCCGGTTAAACCGAAGTCCTTTTTTCTTGGAGTAATATTTATGTAAAAAATCTAAAGCAAATTTGCCTGCCTCAGCAGGGTATGTAATAGAGGGTGGCTCAGTTGGTTATCAGCCGTTATTCCCTCTGTTGCAACTTATTATATACACATTTTTTCAAAAATCAAGCCTTTTTTTGAGTTTCTACTATTTAAACATAATGTACAAACATCGAGCAATAATTTTGTGTAATGTGCATAAATCACTCCATCTGTTTACCTAAAAATGAGGCGGCAACCTGAACGAGCTTGATGTCGCTTTCGCTCGGCAGCTCTCCGTTTTCGCTTTCAAGCAGCGCAACCGCGCCGGAAACGTCGCCGCCGTACATAATCGGGTAAACAACCTCAGCCTTGCGGTCATAACCCTCAATGGCGTTAATCGGCGGAACGCTTTCGGTTTTAATGTGAATCTGCCTGTTTTCCATTAATTCCTCAAGCGAGCGCGTTACCCTGCGTTCAAGTACTTCGCGCCTGCTTATTCCGGAAGCGGCAATAACGTGGTCGTTATCCGTTATTGCAATCGGAAGCCCCGCGTCCTTGTGCAGCACCTCGGCGTACTGCCTTGCAAAGTTTGAAAGCTCACCGATAGGCGAATACTTTTTAAAAATAACCTCGCCCTCGCTGTCGGTGTATATTTCAAGCGGGTCACCCTCTTTTATGCGGAAGGAACGGCGTATTTCCTTTGGAATTACAACCCTTCCCAAATCGTCAATTCTTCTGACTATTCCTGTTGCTTTCATAAATACTCTCCCTTTATTTACATTATTGTACTGTAATATTTTGCACAGGGAAAGTAATTTAATACCATATTAAAAAAGAGATTTTTTACCAAAAAAAATAAGAGCCGAAGCTCTTATTCGAATATTTTTTTGTCAAGATGTCTTTTTGTGATTATGTAGTAAAGCGCCGTTCCGAGCGTAAGCATTACGCCGAGCTCGCCGAGTGCAACAAGTCCGCCCTGAACAAAGAAATCTCCTACATGAAACGGACCTTCAATAAAAAAGGCTTCAATTTCCCAGCCTATGATTATACCGTTCCAGACAGCGGGCATAAGCATTGCAAAAAGGGGATAGGTTTTAATTTTTGCATTTTTTAAAAAATAAATGCAAACGGATGAGCCGAGCGTTGCAAGGGAGCCGAATATCATATCAAGCGGAAGCCCCTGTCCAATGCTCTGAATGTTTGAAATAACGCAGCCTATTGTGAGGCCCGGAATTGCGGCGGGTGTAAACAGCGCAAGGATGTTGAGAACCTCGCTTACCCTGAACTGAACCGCAGCGGTAGTTGTACCGGGAAGCAGCGCCCCCTGAGCAAGCGTCAATACGGCGTACACTGCGGCAATAATGCCTGCTTGCGTAACAAATGCAGCCTTTTTGTTTTTCATATTTAGTTTCTCCTTAGTTTTGTTTTAAGTCAGGATTTTGCGAACTGACCCGGCTATTATATAATAGGTTTAATATAAATGCAAGTTTTTATTGTGATTTTTTTTTATTAATGATATAATGTATTAAATAATTCAGGATGGTAAAAATTATGTATTGTAAAAACTGCGGTACAAGGCTTAACGATAACGCAAAGGTTTGCCCTAATTGCGGAACCTTTATTGACGACGGCTCGGGCTATACGCTGCTTACCGCCGATAACAGGCTTGACGATTTTTATTCCTCGGAACCTGTTGACAATAAAGGCAGAGGCATTATTGCTTATGTTATTTCTCTTATTCTTGTAATTGCAATAGCGGGAGGCGGAGCTTATTATTACTTTACTCATATAAAGCCTAAAACTGCGCCCGCGCCCGAGGTCAGCTTTACAAGCGGCTGCGGAATAATTAATGAGGACGTGCCCGTTGTTTATGCTTCATTTGAAAAGGATACCTCAATTCAGTATATCCACGGAGTTTCGCTTTATGAGTATGACGGTAAGGATACCTCCGGCGCAAAGCTCCTTTCAAATGATTATGAGTATACAAAGAATATTGACGATACCTTCAGGGCGATTTTCTTTGATACAACAGAGTTTAAGCTGAAAAAGGATAAAACCTATAATTATTATTTTGAAATAAAGCTCGGATTTATCGGCAGCAACGATATTTTCACATATACCCAGCCCGTCAGCTTTAAGGGCGGCTTTACCGAAAGTGCGGCTGATACCGTTTTTGACCATTCAAATTCAAAAACATCCGGAGCTTCACAGAAGGAAGAGGAAACCACCGAAGAAAAAACAACCAAAAAGACGGAAACGGGATTTATTTACGAAAGCTACTGGTTTACCCGTCCCGTAACGGATAACGATACAAGAACAATATTCGTTTTTAAGTTCAGCAAGGATAACACCTACACCTCAACAAAGTATGAAAAGAAGGGCGGCTCCGACTGGTCGGTAAGCACCCATAACGGTAAATTCAAAATTGAAGGGGAATACCTTGTTGCAAGCGATTCGGACGGCGGAGAAAAATCCTACTATAAAATCGGCAATTCAAGCCTTACCGAGGAGCTTGACGGCGAGCCGGTTCAGAACCTTACGCCGCGTAAGTACAACAGAGTTAAAAATGCCGAGGATTTCTTCGGACTGTAATTAAAAAGGAAGGACACTGTCCTTCCTTTAATTATTTGTTTTTCGGGAAAACCTTAAAGCCTTTTACAATTTTTCCGAGAAGCTCTGTATAATCGCTTTTTTCTTTTTGAATTTCCTCTAAAACAAGTCCCGTAAAGCAGTTACTCAGGCAGTTTACAAGGAATTCAACATCAGCCTTTGAATTGACGGACATATTTGTTTTGTTTTCAAAATATGAAGTGATGTATGTGTCAAAGCTGCTTTTAAGAAGATTGTAAATGAAAATAAATTTTGAGGAATATACGGCGCTCCTTAAAAGCCTGTCATATTTGTTTAAAAAGTTGATATAAAGCTCTGCGCTTTCCTTCCACTTACCCTCCGTCTGGTAACTGCAAATAATATTTGTTTCATTTTTAAATGCCCATTTAAGCATTTCTTCAATATCGTTAAAGTGATAGTAAAACGTCTGACGGCTGATTGAACATTTTTCAACCAGGTTAGTAACCGTTATCTTTTCAAATTCGTATTCCTTTGCTAATTCCAAAAATGCGCTGATAATCGCATTTTTTGCTTTGCTCGCCATTTTTATTGTACCGCCTTGTTTTTTAATAGCAGTGACAATATAGCACAAACGCAAAAGGAAAGCAACAATTATTAGCTATTTATTCTATTTTTTGGCATACATTTTTATAAAGTATTAGACAAAATTCAATTTTTGTAAATTAACAAGGATAAGCGTTTTTCAAAATATATTATTTTATTATTGAAGTATTAAATCGTTAGTTGTATAATACAATAAATAAGTATGATAAACAGGAGATATACAATGAACAAATCCAAGGTAATTCTTGCAGGTGCAGTAATGGTGGTGTTAATTCTGATTGCCTCGTTTTCGGCAATGTCCATCGTTCAGTCGCGCACTGTCGGGAATGTTGAAAAGTCAGAGATAACCGAGGTTAAAGCGGACAGCGCTTCGCTAAAATGGAAACGTGTTTCGTCTGCCGACGGCTATTATGTTTACCAAAGTCCTGCGGGTGAAAACGCGTTTGAAAGAATAGCAACCGTTAAGGGCGAAGCAACCGTTAAGTATACGGTTGATAAGCTTGAACAGGCAACGGCTTACGACTTTTACGTTACCGCCTTTAAGGATTCAAATAATAAGGATTACGATATTGAGAGCAAAGAGTTTTCAGCTGTTACGGCATTAACTCCGCCTTCAAAGCAGAGCATCAAGGTTCTCGCTTCCGAAGAGGAGGGAACTCTTAAAGCCGAATGGGAAATCAACCCGAAGGCGGAGGGCTACGAATACCAGCTTGTAAAGGGCGACGGCTCAAGCTTTGAGGAAGCTAAAACCGACGGTATTGCCGATAAAGCCAAGGCAAACGTTGAAATTAAGGAGCTTGAGGTTAAACAGACCTATGCCTTCCGCGTTCGTTCCTATATCTATGAGTCAAATGAGAAGAAGCTCTACGGCGAATGGAGTAAGGCACAGACCGTTGAAATAGCTGAAAAGCTTGCCGTTTCAACAAACGTTGACCCGTCAAAGCCGATGATTGCGCTTACCTTTGACGACGGCCCGGGCTATAACGATGCGTCTGACAGAATTCTTGACGTGCTTGAAAAGTACCACGTTCGCGCTACCTTCTTTATGGTAGGTAAAAATGCCCAGGACCACCCGAAGAACCTTAAGCGTAAGCTTGAGCTCGGCTGTGAGCTCGGCAACCACACCTGGGACCACAACCACTACGGTAAAAACGTAACTAAAGAGGATATTAAAAAATGCTCGGACGCTATCAATAAGGTTACAGGTCAGAATCCTACCTGCTTCCGCTCGCCGGGCGGCAACACCACCGAGCTTATCAGAAACGAGTGTAAGGCTGAGGGCATGGCGCTTTACTACTGGTCGCTTGATACGCAGGACTGGAAGTACAGAAACGCAAGTCACGTTTACGATGCGGTAATGAACCACGTTGAGGACGGCGACATTATCCTTATGCATGAAATATACGACAGCACGGCAGACGCGGTTGAAAAAATGGTTCCGCAGCTCATAAAGAAGGGCTATCAGCTTGTAACCTGTGAGGAGCTTATCTATGCTAAAACAGGCAAGATGCCCGAAGCGGGAACACAGTATCTTAACGCAACAACAATTAAAAACGAAACATCGTGATAAATAAGGGCGGATTAATTCCGCCCGTCCTTATATAAGGAGGAAATTATGTTTAACGCTGAAAAGGTTAAAAACGAATGTGTAAAGTGGATACGCGATTTTTTTGAGGAAAACGGTAAGGGCTGCAACGCTGTTGTAGGCATTTCGGGCGGTAAGGACAGCTCAATCGTAGCCGCGCTTTGCGTTGAGGCGCTCGGAAGAGAGCGCGTTATCGGCGTGCTTATGCCAAACGGCGAGCAGGCGGATATTGATATGGCGCAGCTGCTTGTTGACCACCTCAATATTAAACATTTTATCATTAATATTAAGGACGCTGTTGACGGCGTTAAGAAGTCGCTTCCGTTTGAGCCGAGCGCGCAGACGCTTACGAACATCCCGCCGAGGATTCGTATGACAACGCTTTACGCCGTTGCCCAGAGCAATAACGGCAGAGTTGCAAACACCTGTAATTTAAGCGAGGACTGGGTAGGCTATTCAACCCGTTACGGCGACCAGGCAGGAGATTTCAGTCCCTGCTCATTTATCACCGTTCAGGAAATGAAGGAAATCGGACGCCTGCTCGGGCTTCCCGATGTTCTTGTTGACAAGGTGCCTATTGACGGACTCTGCGGAAAAACGGACGAGGACAACCTCGGCTTTACATACGCCGTGCTTGACCGCTATATCCGCACGGGTGAAATTGACGACCCCGAAACAAAGGAGCTTATTGACAGAAAGCACAAAGCAAACCTCTTTAAGCTTTCATATATGCCATGCTTTAAGCCGGAGATTTAGTTATGAAAAGAATTATAACCCTTATTTTAGCTTTTGTTATGCTCTTTACGGCAAGCCTTGAAGCGCCTGCTGCGGCTTTTGCCTCCGTAAGACCTCCCGAAACAAAAATCGTTTCAGTAAAAGGAAAGGTTAAAGGCTTTACCGTTAAGTGGGAAAAGCAGGAGGTTGACGGCTACCAGATTATGTACAGCCGCAAAAAGAGCTTTAAAAAGCGCAAAAAAATCACCGTAAACGGTGCAGATAATAAAAAGTATACAGTTAAAAACCTTAAAGAAAAAAAGCGTTATTACGTTAAGGTAAGAACCTTTTATCTTCTTGAAAACGGCAAAAGAAAGCCGTCAAAATGGAGCAAGGTTAAAAAGGTGAAAACAAAGGCGGTTCCCAAAATGGTTGCCCTTACCTTTGACGACGGACCGGGGTATAACAACGCGTCCGACCAAATACTTGACGTGCTTGAAAAATACAACGCAAAGGCTACCTTCTTTATGGTGGGCAAAAACGCGCTTGACCACCCGAAAAATCTTGAAAGAAAAATCGCTCTCGGCTGCGAGCTCGGAAACCATACCCAGACCCATGAGCATTACGGCAGCAACGTTACAAGAAGCGATATTAAAAAATGCACTGCTTCAATTAAAAAAGCCTGCGGTCAAAATCCAACCTGCTTCCGCTCACCCGGCGGCAGCACAACGTCTTTAATCCGCGATGAGTGTAAAAAAGAGGGAATGCCGCTGTATTATTGGTCAATAGATACGCTTGACTGGAAATACCGCGACGAAGACCATGTTTATAACGCGGTTATGGATAACGTAAAGGACGGAGATATTATCCTTATGCACGAACTTTATTATTCAACTGCGGATGCGGTTGAAAGAATAGTCCCCGCGCTGATAAAAAGGGGATATAAGCTTGTAACCTGCGAGGAGCTTATTAAAGCGAAAACGGGCAAGGAACCGCAGCCCGGCGTTCAGTATTACAGCGCAACAAAATCAAATTAAAAAAGACGGGCAGCGCCCGTCTTTTTCTTTAGTATTTTTTAAGCTGTTCTTCATCGAAGGTTGAAAGGAATTCGTCGTAGGTTCCCTTGCGGTCGATGAACTTGTCGCCCGAAATCTCAATAATTCTGTCTGCAACCGTCTGAACAAACTGGTGGTCGTGCGAGGTAAACAGTACCGTTTCGGGGTATCTTATTAAACCGTCGTTGAGCGCTGTAATGCTTTCAAGGTCAAGGTGGTTGGTAGGCTCGTCAAAAATAAGAACGTTTGCGCCTGAAACCATCATCTTGCAAAGCATACATCTTACGCGTTCGCCGCCCGAAAGAACGTTGCAAACCTTAAGCGCCTCGTCGCCTGAAAATAACATTCTGCCAAGCCAGGTGCGTATGTCGCTTTCGTGCTGCTGGGTTGCGTCTGTGTACTGCCTTAACCAGTCAACAAGGTTGAGGTTGTTGCCGTCAAAATACGCGCTGTTGTCGCTCGGGAAATAGCTCTGTGTTGTGGTAACGCCCCATTTGTACGAGCCCTCGTCAGGCTCCATTTCGCCCATAATGATTTTAAACAGCGTTGTTTTTGCAACTGCGTCTGAGCCTACAAAAGCAACCTTCTCTCTCGGGTGAATTACAAATGAAATATTGTCAAGCACCTTGCGGTCGCCTATGGTTTTTGAAATTCCGTCAACCCTTAATAAATCGTTGCCGCACTCTCTGTCCGGCTTGAAGTCAACGTACGGAAAACGGCGTGAGGAAACGGGCATTTCAAACATCTCAAGCGCGTCAAGTTGCTTCTTTCTGCTTGTAGCCTGCTTTGACTTTGCGGCGTTCGCGGAAAAGCGGTTGATAAAGTCCTGTAATTCCTTAATTTTCTGTTCGTTCTTCTTGTTCTGGTCGCGCATCTGACGCTGGCGCATCTGCGTGTATTCGTACCAGAAATCGTAGTTACCCGTGTAAAGAGTAATCTTGCCGTAGTCAACGTCGCAGATATGGGTGCAAACCTTGTTCAGGAAATGACGGTCGTGCGAAACTACTATAACGGTATTCGGAAAGTCAAGAAGGAAGTTTTCAAGCCAGCTGATTGCCGCCAAATCAAGGTGGTTGGTAGGCTCGTCAAGAAGAAGAATATCGGGATTGCCGAAAAGCGCCTGCGCAAGCAGCACCTTAACTTTAAGGTCAGAGGGGAGCTCAGCCATCTTCATAAAGTGGTATTCGTCCGTAACGCCGAGCTTGTTTAACATAAATTCAGCGTCGCTTTCGGCGTTCCAGCCGTCAAGGTCTGCAAATTCAGCCTCTAATTCGCCCGCGCGTATTCCGTACTCTTCCGAAAAATCTGGCTTTGCATAAAGCGCGTCCTTTTCCTCCATTATTTCAATCAAACGGGGATTGCCCATAAGAACCGTTCTTACAACCTCGTATTCGTCGTAAGCAAAGTGGTCCTGCTTTAAAACGGAAAGTCTTTCGCCCGGGGTAATGCTTACCTCGCCCTTGCTGGGCTCAAGGTCGCCTGAAAGCACCTTTAAAAACGTTGATTTTCCCGCGCCGTTGGCACCTATTATGCCGTAGCAGTTACCGGGTGAAAAAACAACGTTAACTCTTTCAAACAATGCTCTTCCGCCGAACTGAACGGAAATGTTATTAGCCTGAATCATAGTTTCCTCTCCTTGTATTTCTCAAATCGCAAGGATTATAACACAATATGATAGTAATTACAAGTAAAAAATAAGTCTTGACAAATAAAAATAATTATATATAATATAGCATAGTAAGAATATAAACCAAGTGATGTGGACCTCAGGGTCCGCACATTTTTATTGTTGGGGGTATTTATGGCTAAACTCAATACTGTTCAGAAGGTTGAGGAAATAATTAAACCCTTTGCCGATGAGCTCGGCTTAAGTATCTGGGACGTTACCTATAAGAAAGAGGGAACAAACTGGTATTTAAGAGTTTTCATTGATAAGGAGGGCGGAATTTCCATTGACGACTGCGTTAATTTAACCCACGCCGTATCAAAGCCGCTTGACGAGGCAGACCCGATTCCTCAGAACTATACGCTTGAAATCAGCTCCCCCGGAGTTGAACGCGAGCTTGTGCGTGAGGAGCATTTTGCGGCAAATATCGGAAACCCGGTATTTTTAAGAACTATCAGACCCATTGACGGAGTAAGGGATTTCAAAGGAATCCTTAAGTCGTATGAGGATAAAAAAATAACCGTTGAGCTTGACGGGGGCGAATGCCTTGAGGTTGAAAAGAAAGATACCAACTACGTAAAGCTTGATGATTTTGATATAAAGGATTTTATTTAAACTAAGATAAAGAGAGGTAAACCGGAAAAATGAGTAAGGAATTTTTTGAAGCAGTAAAAATGCTTGAGGCGGAAAAGGGTATTCCCGCAGATTATTTATATGAAAAAATCGCAAGCGCTATCGTTGTTGCCGCAAAGCATGACTATAACGGCAAGGACATCGTTCACTGCGATATTGACCCCGAAAAACAGAAAATTAAAGTATATGTAAGAAAAAATGTTGTTGAAACCGTTGAGGATGAGGATACGGACCTTACGCTTGAACAGGCTCAGCTTATCCGCAAGTCTGCCAAAGTAGGCAAAACCATCGACATCCCGATTAAAACAAAGAACTTCGGACGTATCGTTGCCCAGACAGCCAAGCACGTTATCCGTCAGGGTATCCGTGAGGCTGAAAGAGGCCAGATGCTCCGCGAATTCCAGAGCAAAAACCAGGAGCTTCTTTCCGCAAAGGTTACCAACGTTGACCCAGTAACAGGCAACGTTACCCTTGAAATCGGCAAAAATGTTGCAATGCTTCCCAAAACGGAGCAGGTTCCCGGTGAAAATCTTGAGGTCGGTGATACAACAAAGATTTTTGTTGTAGGCGTTCATGAGGGTACAAAGGGACCGAAAATTATGATTTCCCGTACTCACCCCGGCCTTGTAAGACGTCTTTTTGAAACCGAAGTTCCCGAGATTTTTGACGGAACAATTGAAATCAAGTCCGTTTCCCGTGAGGCGGGCTCAAGAACAAAGATTGCCGTGCTTTCAAAGGATGAGGACGTTGACCCCGTAGGCGCCTGCATAGGCCCCAGAGGTCAGAGGGTTTCAAACATCGTTGACGCTCTCGGCGGTGAGAAAATTGATATCGTTAAGTACAGCGAAAACCCCGAAGAATTCATTGCGGCAGCGCTTGCACCGTCAGACGTTTGCAGCGTTGAAATTCTTGACGAGGGTATTCCGTCATGCAGGGCAACAGTTCCGGACGGTCAGCTTTCGCTTGCTATCGGCAATAAGGGCCAGAACGTACGCCTTGCCGCAAAGCTTACAGGCTGGAAAATTGATATCAAGCCCGAAAGCGGTTTCTATGAGGGCTAATTTATGAAGGCTAAAAAAACACCAATGCGTATGTGTACCGGCTGCGGCGAGATGTTCGATAAAAGGACGCTCGTAAGGGTTGTTAAATCCAAGGAGGGCGAAATATCCCTTGATTTAACAGGCAAGAAAGCAGGCAGGGGAGCATATGTTTGCAAAAATGCCGACTGCCTTGCAAAAGCAAGGAAGAAAAAGGCGTTTGAGCGCGCCTTCGGCGTTAAAATTGAAGACGAAATTTACGATAAAATGCAAGAGGAAATCAAAAGTGCAGAATAAATATATGTCTATGCTCGGGCTTGCGCGCCGTGCGGGAAGGCTGTCAATGGGGCACGATACCGTGCTTGACAGCATAAAAAAGAATAAGTCAAAGCTTATTATCTTTTCCTGCGATATTTCGCAAAGACTCATTGACGAAATAAGCGCCGCTTCCAAAAGATATATGAAAGCGCTGCCCTGCGTTAAGATAAGTGAAAGTATGGAGGAAATCCATATTGCACTCGGCTATAAAGCGGGCGTGATTTCCGTAAACGATACTAATTTTGCAAACAGACTTTTAGAATTAATTAATCAGGAGGGAAACGAGTATGGTGATTAAAATTAAGGTTTCCGACCTCGCCAAAGACTTCGGAAAACAAAATAAGGCAATCATCGAATTGCTTTCAAAATACTGTGAAGGTCCCGCAAAGAAAGCGAACACCGTGTTAACCGAGGATGAGCTTAACCTCTTCTTCGATACCTTTACGCGTGAAAATGAAGAAAAATCCTTTGACGCATACTTTGCAACAAAGAAGCCTCAGGAAAAGACCGAAAAGGAAGAAAAGAAAGAGGCTCCCAAAAAGAAGGAAGAAAAGCCCAAGACCGATTCAAAGAGCAGAAAGCATCAGTCCCAGGCGGCTATTCTTCAGATGGCTGAACAGGCAGCAAAGCGCGCCGAGGAAAAGGCAAAGAAAAAGGCAACTCAGGCTCCGCAGGCAAGAACCAAGGGTGAAGCCCGCCGTATTGATACAAGGGCTAACACCGTTGACCTTGAAAAGTATAACCAGAAATATGAGGATATTGCTCCTGCAAGCAGCTATAACGATAATCAGAATAAGCAGAAGCTTAATCAGAAATCAAAGCAGTACAGAAAGAAAAAGCCTATCTCCAAAAAGCGTGAAACCGAGGCTCAGCGCCTTGCACGTATCGCAGAGCAGAGAAAGAAGCAGCAGATTAAAATTTCCGTTCCGGATGAAATCAGCGTTGGCGAGCTTGCTTCGCTTCTCCGTATGACTGCTACCGAGGTTATCAAGGAGCTCATGAAGCTCGGTATGATGGTAACCGTTAACGAAATTATTGATTACGATACAGCCGAAATTGTTGCAACCGAGCTTGGCGCAAAGGTTGAAAAGGAAGTTGTTGTATCAATTGAAGAGCAGATTATTGAGGAAGATGACGAAAACGATGAGAACGCAGTAACCCGCAGTCCCGTTGTTTGCGTTATGGGCCATGTTGACCACGGTAAAACCTCAATTCTTGACGCTATAAGAAATACGGACGTAACCTCAACGGAAGCCGGCGGTATTACCCAGGCTATCGGCGCTTATCAGGTTAAAACTCCGAACAACGATGTTATCACCTTCCTTGATACTCCCGGTCACGCTGCGTTTACCGCAATGCGTGCAAGGGGTGCAATGGCAACCGATATTGCAGTTCTTGTTGTTGCTGCTGACGACGGTATTATGCCCCAGACTATTGAGGCTATCAACCACGCAAAAGCAGCGGGCGTTGAAATCATTGTTGCAATTAATAAAATGGATAAAGAAGGCGCAAATCCCGACAGAGTTATGCAGCAGCTCACAGAACACGAGCTTGTACCCGAGGAATGGGGCGGCGACGTTATCTGCGTTCCCGTTTCAGCTAAAACCAAAATGGGTATTGATAAGCTGCTTGATACAATTAACCTTGTTGCTGAAATGTCAGAGCTTAAGGCTAATCCCGACAGAAGCGCAAAGGGCGTTGTTATTGAGGCTAAGCTTGATAAGGGCAGGGGTCCTATCGCAACTCTTCTTGTTCAGAACGGTACTCTTAAATCGGGCGACGTTATTGTTGCCGGTACCGCAGTCGGCAGAGTAAGGGCTATGACGGATTACAGAGGACGCAAGCTCAACGCAGCAGGACCCTCCGTTCCCGTTGAAATCATGGGTCTTGATTCAGCTCCGATGAGCGGCGATTTATTCAACGCCGTTTCCGATGAAAAGCTTGCGCGCCAGCTTGTTGAGCAGCGTAAGGAGCAGGCTAAGGAAGAGGAATTCAAGGCTTATCAGAAGGTTACTCTTGATACGCTGTTTGACACCCTTCAGGAAGGCGAAATGAAAGAGCTTAACATCATCGTTAAGGCTGACGTACAGGGCTCCGTTGAGGCTGTTAAGCAGTCGCTTCTCAAGATTGAAAACGATGAGGTTCGCGTTAGAATTATTCACGGCGGCGTAGGCGTTATCAATGAAAACGACGTAATGCTTGCAAACGCATCAAATGCAATTATTGTCGGCTTTAATGTACGCCCAGACTCCGGCGCTTTGGCGGCTGCGGCTACGCAAGAGGTTGATATAAGACTTTACAGTATAATCTATCAGGCGATTGAGGAAATTGAAGCGGCTATGAAGGGTATGCTTGACCCGAAATTCAAGGAAAGCATTATAGGTCACGCAGAAATTCGCCAGACCTTCAAGGTTTCGGGTGTCGGCACAATCGCAGGTGCGTATGTAACCGACGGAAAGATTACGAGAAATGCCGAAATTCGCCTTGTCCGAGACGGAATAGTTGTTTATCAGGGCAAAATCGGCAGCTTAAAGCGCTTTAAGGACGATGCAAAAGAGGTTTTGGAGAACTTTGAGTGCGGTTTAAGCATTGAAAACTTCAACGATATCAAAGAGGGCGATACGGTAGAGTGCTTTGTTATGGAGGAAGTTGAAAGATAGCGGAAAGGCAGAATTGCTATGGCAAAAAACAGGATAAATAAAATCAATGAAGAGGTGCGGCGTGAGCTTGCAATGGTAATAAGGGAACTGAAGGACACAAGAATCCCTCTGATGACAAGCGTTGTTGCGGTGAATGTGACCAATGACCTAAGCTATGCCAAGTGCTATATAAGCGTTATGGGCGATGACAGGGCAAAGAAAAAGGCAATAGAAGGGCTTAAATCTGCGTCAGGCTATATTCGGCGAGAAATGGGCAGGCGTGTTGATTTACGCATTACTCCCGAATTCTTGTTCGAGCTTGACAACTCCATAGAATACGGCGCACATATAAATCAAGTTCTTCAAGGGATAATGAAAGAGCAAAAAGATGAAAAGTGATGTTATAGAACTCATATCGGAGGCGGAAAAAATAGCGATTATTGCCCACGAGGACGAGGATGCGGACTCGGTCGGCAGTTGTTTCGCTATGCGGCTTGCGCTTTTGTCGATGGGAAAGGAAGCAAACTGCATTTTTTCCTCGCCGATAGAAAAGCGAATTGCGTTCTTGGGAGACAGCTATGCTGTTTTTGATGAAAATGAAGAATATACGGCGGACCTTTGCATATGCCTTGACTGCGGCGATATACATCGGCTTGGAAATCGAATAAAGGTGTTTCAAAATGCAAAACATACGCTGTCAATCGACCACCACGAAACGAATACAAACTTTGCGGAAGTGACTTTTGTAGATGCAAAAGCGTCCGCTACGGGCGAGATTTTGTATGGGCTGTTCTGCGAAATGGGTATCGGCATAGATAAGCGTATTGCAGGAAATCTTTACGCCGCAATAAGTGCAGATACGGGCAGTTTTAAGTACAGCAATGTCACACCCAAAACTATGCAGATAGCGGGCGAACTGCTTTTGGCGGGCATTGACCACGCGGAAATCGCGCGGCTTTTGCACGATATGGACGATTTGGAGGTCATAAAGTGCAAGGCGGAGCTTATGCAGAATATCGAAAGCTATTTCGGAGGCAGACTTGCCATTGTCACGGCGGACGATGCGCTTTTTGAAAGATACGGCATAACCGAAAGGGACTCAGGCGATATTGTCAATATCGCAAGGGCGGCAAGAGGCTGTGAAATTGCCATATCTATACGGGAAACAGCGGAAAAAATCAAGATTAGTTTCCGCTCAAACGGTGAAAAATCGGTGTCCCATCTTGCTATGCGTTTCGGCGGCGGCGGACACGCTAAGGCGGCAGGTGCAAAGATTACGGGAAAGCCGATGGAAACGGTAAAAAAGGAGATTATCGACGCAGTAGGTGAGCTGTTAAATGATTGAATATGATAAAGACGCAATAGTCTATCCGTACATAACCGAATTTATGCGGAACGAAATACCTGTGCGTGGGGGCATATTAAAGGAACTTGAAGACTATGCCACCTCTCATAGTGTTCCGATAGTACAGCCGGAAACGGCAAAGCTTTTGGAGGCTTTATGCTGCATAAAAAGACCTGTCAGAATTTTAGAGGTCGGCTGTGCGATAGGGTATTCGGCAATTCTGATGGCGCAATATCTGGGCGACGGAGGAAGTATTACAACAATCGAATGGGACGCAGATATGGCGGAGCTTGCCAACAAAAACATTGAAAAGGCAGGGCTTTCGGACAGGATAACGGTGATACAAAACGATGCGAAAGAGGTGCTACCGGAGCTTACTGGTGAGTATGATGTGATTTTTTTGGACGGGCCCAAGGCGCATTATATCTATATGCTAAACGATTGCATACGGCTTTTGAAACGGAGCGGAATGTTAATATCCGACAATGTTTTGTATAAGGGAATGACGGCTGATGATGAGCATGTGATAAGGCGCAAAATAACCATTGTCAAGCGTCTTCGCAGGTTTATATCGGCGCAGATGCAGCGTGACGAGCTTGAAACGGTGATTTTGCCGCTTGGCGACGGAGTTACCGTTTCGGTCAAAAAATAATTACGGAAAGTGAATGTGTATGAAAAAACCTGAGCTTTTGGCTCCTGCCGGTAGCTTAGAAAAGCTAAAAACGGCGATACTTTACGGCGCAGACGCCGTTTATATAGGCGGCGAGGCGTTTAGCCTTCGTGTTGCGGCGGAAAACTTTTCGGCGGAGGATATGAAAGAGGGCTTGGAATTTGCCCATAAACGCGGGAAAAATGTCTATTTGACTGCAAATATAATTCCGCATAACCGCGATATTGAGGAGTTTCAAAAATTTATTCTTGAAATAGCACCGATGGGCTTTGATGCGGTGCTTATTTCTGACCCGGGGCTGTTTAGCATAGCGCGAGAGCTTGCACCGAATTTGCCGATACATATCAGCACACAGGCTAACAATGTGAACTATAAAAGTGCGGAATTTTGGTATAATGAGGGCGCAAAAAGGGTAGTTCTGGCAAGGGAAATGAGCTTTGCGGAAATCAGGGAAATCCGCGAGAAAACTCCGCAGGACTTGGAGCTTGAAGCTTTTGTGCACGGCGCGATGTGTATGTCATATTCAGGCAGGTGTCTGCTTTCCAACTATATGACGGCGCGCGATGCCAACCAGGGCGCTTGCTCGCACCCGTGCAGGTGGAACTACTATCTGGTTGAGGAAACAAGACCGAATGAGTTTATGCCGATTTATGAAAATGAGCGCGGAAGCTTTATCTTCAATTCAAAAGACCTGTGTATGATAGAGCATATCCCCGAAATTTTAGACAGCGGTATAACAAGCCTTAAAATAGAGGGCAGAGTTAAAACGGCATATTATGTTGCGACTGTTGTAAAGGCGTACCGCGACGAGATTGACAGATATTTGGAAAACCCGCAAAATTACAGCGTTAACCCCAAAAATTTAGAGGAGCTTTTGAAGGTCAGCCACAGACCGTATTCTACCGGCTTTTACTTTGGAAAACCCGACGAAAATTCGCAGGTTTATACATCAAGCTCATATATCAGAAACTATGATTTAATAGGAATTGTAACCGATTTTGACAAAAAAACGGGAATTGCGACAATTTCACAGCGCAACCGCTTTTTTAAGGGTGATGAAATAGAGGTATTAAGACCTGATGGCCCTTGTTTTTCACAGAAAATCGAGTTTATGCAGGACGGCGACGGAAAGGATATTGATGTTGCCCGTAATGCGGAAATGACGGTAAAAATCAAAATGAAGGATAAAGCCGTAGCAGGATCTATGCTGCGGAAGCAGAGGGAGGAAACGAGTTGAAAGATATCAATGCAATCGGCGAAAGCATTATGCGAGTACGCAAGAAGAATAAGATGACGCAGGCGCAGTTCGGCGAGCTTATCGGGAAATCGCAAAGCACGGTTTACAGCTATGAGAACGGTAGCGTAATACCCAGCTTTAACACACTTTTGCTGATATCCCAGCTGTTTGGCGTACCGGTGGGGCAGCTTATGGGTATTGAGTGGACTCCGCTTTCAGGGAAAGCACTTAGGGAGCTTTACGATATTTATATTAGCGAGGCAAGGGAAAATGAGTAAAAAAAGAGGAAATTTGCCTGTCCTTTTGTGCATTGCGGCATGGGTAGCGTACCGCTGTTATAAGGGCCAGGGCATTTTTAACAAGGTAAGATATAAGGCACAGCACGAAGCTGTTTCCAATTATGTGGAAACGCATTACCCGAACGCCTTTTATTCCGATATAATCGAGGCGGACAATGGCTGGTCGTGCATTGTAACCGACGGTGGAAGGAAAATAGTGCTGTATTTGACAAAAACAGATAGCGGTACCTTTATTTTCTGGGAAAAAGCGGAATAAATATGCACAAATTTCTCCTTTTGGCGTACTGTATAGTATAAAGCTGAAAGGAGGATTTTTAGTATGGGTTTATTTGGCGGAAATAACTGCGGAAATAATGACGGCGGTTGGATTTGGATACTAATCATAATAGTTCTTGTTTTATGCTTGACAGACGGAAGTCTTTTGGGCGGAAGCAATAACTGTTGCGATGATTGCTGTGACAATAACTGCTGTTGCTAAAATCAATCAGCACGGGGCGTGATTTTCACGCCTCTTTTTTTGCTAAAAATGTTGTATTTTTTATGTCGGCGTGATATAATGGCTACACGATATTTTTTAAGGACATAATTATGAAAAAGGAATTGCTTGACAAAATCAAAATATTGCTTTTCTGGCCCGTTTTTGGGGCTGTTTTTTGGTATATGGAGCTTGTCGGAGCAAAGGAATACCACATTGTGCATTGCTTTTTAGACGATAAAATACCATTTTGCGAGTATTTTATAATACCCTATTATTTTTGGTTCATATTCCTTTACGGAATGATTATATACGGCTTTTTCTGGGACTATACGGCACTTAAAAATTATATGAAATTTACTGCAATTACCTACACGGTAACTCTCATAATATACGCGATTTACCCGACTGCGCAGGATTTGCGCCCGCAGGTTTTTGCGAATAATAACTTCTGCACACAGATTGCAAAATTTGCGTACAGCGTGGATACGAATACCAATGTATGCCCGTCTATACATGTGCTCGGCTCAATGGCGGTCTATTTTGCGGCACGGAAAAGCAAGGCCTTCGGAAGCCTTTCGTGGAGGATAGTATTTTGTGTGATAACGGTTTTAATCACGCTGTCAACGCTTTTTGTAAAACAGCACTCGGCTGTTGATATAATTCTTGCTATTTTATTAGGCACGGCGGCATATCCTTTTGTTTATCCGATTGGTAAAAAGATAACAAAAGAGGAGAAAAAGGAATACAGTTATTTATAGAGGAACAGAAAATGAACAAGCAGATAAAATCAATGATTTTTCTTTTGACAGCACCCATGATTTGGGGCGTTGCATTTGTAATGCAATGTATGGTAGATGAGAATACTCTCGGAACATTTACCTTTAATGCAGGTCGGTTTTTGCTGGGAGCGGTTTCGCTTTTGCCGATAATATGCTTTTTTGAAAAAGAGCCGAAAAATGTGGAAAAGCTTAAAAAAACGGTTATTTACGGAATTATCACAGGAGTTGTGCTTTTTGTCGCGTCGTGGTTCCAGATGTACGGCATTACTCTTAATAAAAGCTCAGGTA
>JAFYGD010000059.1 GCA_017543415.1 Eubacterium sp.
CTCACGGGCTTTGAAAGGAAAACCAATAAAATTGAGGATAAAATGGAGGAAATCCGCCTTGTAAACAAGGCAAAATGGCTGCTTATAAGCAACGAAGGGCTCCTTGAGCCCGAAGCCCACCGCTACCTTGAAAAGGAAGCTATGGACCGCTGCACAACCAGAAAGCAGATTGCCCAGGAGGTTATTGAAAAATATTCAAATTAAAAAACCGCGCTTGAAAAAAGCGTGGTTTTTTTGCATTTATCGGTTGTTAAAATGAGCTTGAAGCCGCCGAGGAGGCGTTTGCGTCCATTACCGCGTCAATGGCAAGCACAACCGCAAGGGCAACGACCTCGTTTTCATCGCTGTCAACGTCAAGCTCAAAGGTATCGCCCCATGACATCCACTGCTTGTGGATTGAAACTATAATCCGCGAACCGTCTTTAATTACATAATCATGAGCAAAGAAGTCGCCTTCAACCTCCCAGCCGAGTCCTTTTACAATATATTTCGGCGTAAAAAGAGTAAGTTTCTTAACTATTTCCGCAATTTCCCTGCCGTCAATTTCAATTGTGAATTTGGGCATAAGCGCAATGAGCTTCTGCTTAACAAAGGCTGCCTCCCTGCCGTTTTTATCGGTAATGTGGAGCTTTTTGCCGAGCGAAAGGAACTCACCCTCAACAAAATACTTGTCCTCACCGAAAGAATCCATAATTGTAAATCTGTCTTTCCAGGAAAAGACCTTCTGTTTCATATAAAGCTTCATAATCTGTCTCCTTAAAATTCTTTATTACCTATATAATATATCAGAAACTCATTTAAAGCAAGAAAAAACGCTCCCGAAACGGAAGCGTTTTGATAAACTGATTATCTCTTGGAGAACTGTCGGAGCGTTAAGAAAACAGTCCGGTGGACTGTTTTTAGCTTCGACCGCAGGAGCTGTGCTCCGAGGACCCGCAGTTCAAAACGCGTTTTTAAAAGAAAAAACGCCTCCGAAAAGGAAGCGTTTTGATGGATAAACTGATTATCTCTTTGAGAACTGCGGTGCACGGCGAGCTGCCTTGAGACCGTACTTCTTTCTTTCCTTCATTCTCGGGTCACGAGTAAGGAAGCCTGCCTTCTTAAGCGCGGGGCGAAGGCTTTCATCATACTGAAGGAGAGCTCTTGCGATACCGTGGCGGATAGCGCCTGCCTGACCGGTAACGCCGCCGCCGTTTACACGGCAAACGATGTCGAACTTTTCAGCTGTCTCGGTAAGAGCGAGGGGCTGACGAACGATGAGCTTAAGAGTTTCAAGACCGAAATAATCGTCAATATCTCTGTCGTTAATTGTAATTTTACCTGTACCTGCATAAACGCGTACACGAGCTACAGATTCTTTTCTTCTGCCTGTTCCGTAGAAATAAGGATTTGATTCATACATAAGCTAAATACCTCCCTTAGATTTCCCAAGCTTCAGGCTTCTGAGCCTCGTGCTTGTGTTCTGCGTTCTTGTAAATCTTGCATCTTGTAAGCTGCTTTCTTCCGAGCGTTGTATCCGGAATCATGCCCTTAACGGCAAGCTTCATTGCAAAGTCGCTCTTTTCCTGCATAAGAATACCGTACTTAACCTCTTTAAGGTTTCCGATATATCCGCTGTGGTGATAATAGAACTTCTTTTCAAGCTTTGCGCCTGTAAGAACTGCTTTGTCAGTGTTGATAATGATAACAAAATCGCCGCAGTCAACGTTGGGTGCGAAAATCGGCTTCTGCTTTCCTCTTAAAAGAACAGCAGCCTCGGCAGCGACTCTGCCGAGCGGCTTGTCTGCCGCGTCAATTACATACCACTTGCGTTCGATTTCGTCAGCTTTAGGTAAAAATGTTGACATAATCTTTTCCTCCGAAAATTATTTTTGAGTGCCTTGATATAATAGCAAAACGCAATTAATTTGTCAACACAAAAATTAAAATAATCTTTACTTGCTCGCTTTTTCTCCGTTTTTCTTCATTTTTCATACGTTTTGCTCGTTTATAATTTACAAAAAAGAACGTTGCCCTTGTCTGTATTTTGTGGTATTATTACCTTAAATTATATGTGGAGGTGCGCTATGGCGCTTTATAATTCCGTTGCTGAAACAGTAGGCAAAACGCCGCTTGTTCATATTAAGAATTTTGAAAAGAAGTACGGTCTTTGCGCTAACGTTTACGCAAAGCTTGAATACTTTAACCCGGCAGGCTCGGTAAAGGACCGCGTTGGCAAGGCGATAATTGACGACGCGGAAAAAAGCGGTAAGCTAAAGGCGGGCTATACAATTATAGAGCCGACTTCGGGCAACACGGGAATAGGGCTTGCCTCATACGCTGCTGCAAAGGGCTACAAGGTGGTTATTACCATGCCCGAAAGCATGAGCGTTGAGCGCAGAAATCTGCTTAAAGCCTACGGCGCAGAGCTTGTTTTAACAGACGCCGCAAAGGGTATGCAGGGCGCTATTGACAAGGCTGAGGAGCTGCACGCAGAAAACCCCGAATCCATTATTGCAGGGCAGTTCGTAAACCCCGCAAACCCGCAGATTCACTATGAAACAACGGGACCGGAAATATTTGACGATTTAAACGGAAAAGTTGACCTTTTCATTTCGGGAGTCGGTACGGGCGGAACGCTTACCGGAGTCGGCAGATACCTTAAAGAGAATAATCCAAAGATTAAAATCGTTGCGGTTGAGCCTGCCTCCTCCCCCGTTCTTTCAAAGGGCACGGGCGGCGCGCATAAAATTCAGGGTATCGGCGCAGGCTTTGTACCCGAAACGCTTGACACAGCCGTAATTGACGAAATAATTACAGTTGAAAACGATAGAGCGTTTGAAATAGGAAAAGCCTTTCCGCAAACCGAGGGCGCGCTTGTCGGGATTTCAAGCGGAGCCGCGCTTGCTGCGGCAATTGAGCTTGCCTCAAGGGAGGAAAACAGGGGCAAAAACATTGTTGTTCTTCTTCCCGATTCGGGCGACAGATACCTTTCAACCCCGATGCTTTCATAATCAGAAAGAGCCGTTACAAGCGGCTCTTTATTAGTTTATAAAAACAGTCAATAATGTAGTAAAATTAACCAAGCAAAAAGTGCGTTTTTATGCATTTATTGTTCACGAAATAGAAAAAGGTTAAGAAACGGTATCAATTTAACGCACTTTGTTGAAATTTGTTCTATATTAATATATTATATCTTTGTAATTCTATTTCGGTGGTGAAACAAAATGGAACTCCTTAAGAAAAAGATTCTTGCAGAGGGCGAGGTTTACGAGGGCAACATCCTTAAAGTAGACTGTTTTCTTAACCACCAGATAGACTGCGTATTCATGCGCGAAATTGCAAAAGAATTTCATAGGCTTTTTAAAGATGAGGGCGTTAACAAAATTCTGACAATTGAGGCTTCGGGCATTGCCATAGGAACCGCAGTTGCGGAAGAGTTTGAATGCCCTTTAGTTTTTGCAAAAAAGACTAAAACAAAAAACATCGCCGGTGACGTTTACACAACCCCGGTTGCAAGCTTTACCCACGGCACAACCTATGACATTATGGTTTCAAAGCGCTTTCTTAACAAGGGCGATAAGGTACTGATTGTTGACGATTTTCTTGCAGTGGGCAACGCGCTCAAGGGCTTAATCGACATAGTTGAACAAAGCGGCGCAGAGCTTGCGGGCTGCGGCACCGTAATTGAAAAGGGCTACCAGCACGGCGGCGACAGGCTGCGCGAAAAGGGCATAAAGGTTGAAAGCCTTGCGATTGTTGAAAGCATGAACCACGAAACGGGCGAAATCACTTTCAGAAATTAGTCCCCGCTCACGGTTATAACGGCGAAAGCCTTATAATATAAAACCATCAATAATTTTTTATGGAGGGAAAACACATGAAAAACACAAAGAAAATTGTTGTTATTCTCCTTGCAGTTGTTCTTGCAGTAGCAGGCATTTTCGTAGCTTGCTCAAAGAACCCCGCAGGCGGAGAAGACACAACAGCTCCCGATGCTGAGGCAAAGGCTGTTAAGGTTGGTTTCATTTTCTTACACGATGAAAACTCAACTTATGACCTTAACTTCATCAACGCAGCAAAAGAGGCTTGCGAAGAAGCAGGCGTTGAGTACGTTCTCAAAACAAACATTCCTGAAGGCAATGAATGTTATGAGACCGCTGCTGACCTTGTTGACCAGGGCTGCAACATCGTATTCGCTGACTCCTTCGGCCATGAAGACTTTATGATTCAGGCTGCAAAGGAATTCCCCGAAGTACAGTTCTGCCACGCAACAGGTACTAAGGCTCACACCGAAAATCTTGCAAACTACCACAACGCATTCGCTTCCATTTACGAAGGCAGATTCCTTGCAGGTGTTGCTGCAGGCATGAAGCTTAACGAAATCAAGGAAGCAGGCAAGCTCAAGGGCGACGTTCCGAAGATGGGTTACATCGGCGCTTACACCTATGCAGAGGTTATCTCCGGTTACACCAGCTTCTATCTCGGCGCAAAGAGCATCTGCCCCGATGTTGTTATGGACGTTAAGTTCACAGGCTCATGGTATGACGAGACTGCTGAAAAAGAGGCTGCACAGGCTCTTATCGACGGCGGCGCTGACCTTATTTCACAGCACGCTGACTCAATGGGCGCTCCCACAGCTTGCGAAAAAGCAGGTATCCCCGACGTTTCTTACAACGGCTCTACTGTTGACGCTTGCCCGAACACCTTTATCGTTTCTTCAAAAATCAACTGGGCTCCGTACTTCAAGTACATCATCGGCTGCGTTCAGAAGGGCGAAGCTATTGATGCAGACTGGACAGGCACAATCGCTACCGGTTCCGTTGAACTTACAGACGTAAACGAAAAAGCTGCTGCAAAAGGCACAGTTGAAAAGATTGAAGAGGTTAAGGCTCAGCTTGAGGCAGGCACTCTCCATGTTTTCGATACATCTACATTCACAGTTAAAGGCAAAACTCTTGAAACTTACATGGCTGACGTTGATACAGACGAAGCTTTCAAGGGCGACACAGAAGCTATCAAGGACGGTTACTTTGATGAATCAGCAAGCCGTTCAGCTCCTTACTTTGACGTACAGATTGACGGCATCACTCTTCTTGATACCGCTTTCTAAGCCATTTACTGCAAAGTAAATACTTAACAAAAGCCGTGGCCGTGTTTGCACGGTCGCGGCTTTAACTTTCAGGATTATAAACGGAGGTATATATGAGCGAAAAACTTGCACTCGAATTAAAAGGTATTACCAAAGCCTTCGGAACAAAAGTTGTTGCAAACAAAAACGTTGATTTAAAGGTTTATAAGGGCGAAATACTTGCAATCCTCGGCGAAAACGGCTCGGGAAAAACTACCCTTATGAACATGGTTTCGGGTATCTACTATCCCGATGAGGGCCAGATTTTTGTAAACGGCAAAGAGGTTGTAATCGCCTCTCCAAAAGACGCTTTTCAATACAGAATAGGTATGATTCATCAGCACTTTAAGCTTGTTGATGTTTTTACCGCTACCGAAAATATCGTTTTAGGCATTAACGACGGTAAAAAGTTTAACATAAAAAATGCCGAAGCAGAAATTAGAAAAATAACCGATAAATACGGATTCCAGATAGATTTAAACAAAAAGATTTACCAGATGTCCGTTTCCGAAAAACAGACGGTTGAAATCATCAAGGTGCTTTACAGGGGCGCTGATATCCTTATCCTTGACGAGCCTACCGCTGTTTTAACCCCGCAGGAAACGCAAAAGCTTTTTGCCGTTCTCCGCAATATGAAGGACGACAACAAGTCGATTATCATAATTACCCACAAGCTCCACGAGGTGCTTGAAATTTCAGACAGGGTTGCAATTCTACGCAAGGGCGAAAACGTCGGCGTTGTTAAAACGTCGGAAGCAACCGAGCAGAGCCTTACCGAAGGCATGGTAGGCGAAAAGATTTCGCTCAACATTGAAAGAAAGGACCCCGTTGACCCCGAGCTGAGGCTTGTTGTTAAAAGGCTTAACGTTAAGGACCGCGACGGCTCCAACGCTCTTACCGATATTAACTTCAAGGTTTACAGCGGCGAAATAC
>JAFYGD010000060.1 GCA_017543415.1 Eubacterium sp.
ATAGTAAATGTATTTTGAATAGCCGAAATTCCTGCTGTAAAATACAGCCTTTACGCGCTCGTCTTTATCGCACAGCTCCTCCTCTTTTTCGCGCGAACCGTCGGTTGAGCCGTCGTCAAAAAACACTATTTCGTAATCGTATTCGGTTAAACTTTTCAGTACGTCGGTTGTTCTTGAATAAACCTCGTCAAGCATTTCAACCTCGTTGTAAACGGGTACAACAACCGAAATCAGTTTTTTGCTGTTCATAATAACCTCTTATAAATCGTATTTCTTTTTGATTTTCGGGTAAGCGTGGGAGTACCAGAAAACGTAGGAAAACTCCCTGAACGCCCTGAAACCGTCAATGAAGAAGAATATCGGCCCCTTCTGTACTATGGCGTGCAGACCGCTTGCAATGGTCTGAAGCATAAACTGGAAGGGCTTGTTGGTTTCAAGCGCGTCCTTTTTGGTAAACGTTCTCCAGTCAAAGCTGCAGCGGATTACCTTTAAATCCTTTGTAGGAATATTTGAAAGATTCTGTCCAACGGTTTCCGTTGCAATAAACTTTGAAAGGTCTTTAAGGCTTGTTGCGGGCTTGTACTGACCCGATTCCACAACCTCATTGTAAAGTACGGTTCCGGGAAGCGGGGTAAAATGGTAAACCGTTGTAAGGTTTGCCGTGATTTTTTTCAGAAGGTCAACCGTTTCCTTAACCTCCTCAACCGTTTCGCCGGGATAGCCGATGATAAAGCTTGCAACCGTTGTTATTCCTATTTCCTTAAGCTCCTCAAAGGTGGGGAGAATCCTGTCAAAATTAATGTTCTTATGGATTCTCTTCTGCATCGTTCTTGAACCGGTTTCAATTCCGAAGAACGCCCAGCGGCAACCCGCGTCGTAAAGCACCTGAAAATCCTCTTTTGTAAACATACCTATTCTGCACTGAATTCCGAAGCGGATGTTAAGGTTGTTTTCCTTAAGCCTTCTGCAAAAATCGTATGCGTCCTCTTTTCTTGTAACCCACAGCTCGTCGGAAAAGTAAACGCCGTCAAGCCCGTAGTTTTCGGCAAGGTATTTAATCTCCTCAATAACGTATTCGTTGGGGCGCTTCCTGTGGCAGCTCTTGTGAAAATAAGTGTTGGTGCAAAAAGTACAGCTGCACGGACAGCCCTTTGAAGAGTACATATAAGCCATTTTGTTGCAGCCGAGGTAATGCTGAAGATACTTTTCAACCTCAATCAGCGAATAGTCAGTTATCGGCATATCCGCAAGGTCCGCAAACGGGCGGTCGGGATTTCTTTTTATCTCTCCGTTTTCCTTGTAGCAAAGGCTTAAAACGGAATGAACGTCGCGCTTGCCGGCAATTACCTCAAGCAGCTCCTCAAAGGTAAATTCACCCTCGCTGAACATAACGTAGTCAACGTATTCGCTTTCAAGGCAGATTTCGTGCTGCATTGACGGCATTGCGCCGCCCCACGCAACGGGTATTCCTTTTTCGTGGGCTATTTTTGAAACCTTAAGCGCGTCCTTTAATCCGCGGGAGGACATAAGGGAAACGCCTACAATTTCGGGCTTGAATTCTTCAAGGGTCTTTTCAAAATTATCGCGCGAAACGCGACGGTCAACAAGCCTGACGTTGTTGCCGATTCTTCGCAGATGAGACCCTATTGATAAAAGCCCGAGCGGGTTGAACAGCGCACGGCTGTAATAGCCCGTTGACGGGTTTACAAGCAAAACATTCATTTGTTTAACCCCTTGATATTCTTTAAAAGTCTGAAAGCGTAAAACGCGTAGTTTTTAATTTCAGACGGATGCTTTATGCAGTCAAGCGCTTTATCCGCAACAAAGGACGGACGAAGATAAAAGCGCAGAAGAAAGCTGCGTTTAAGCTGATTTATTCTCTCCATGCTTACATACGCCGTACCCTTTGTGTTCGGGTTTACAACGTCAAAGCCGTAGGAGGTATCGTTAAGCGTGCCGTACTCCCTGCAGTAATCGTAAAGCCCCGTACCGTAGTAGGGCATTGCAATATGCAGCTCAACGTAAGACAGCTTCAATCCAAGCGCAAAGTCAAGCGTTCTTTTGATGTCCTCCTCCGTTTCCCACGGGAAGCCAATCATAAAAAATCCGAAAACGGGAAGCCCCGCCTCCCTTGCCATACGGGCGGCGTTAATACTGTCGGCAACCGTTGCGCCCTTTTTGATTTTTTTCAGCGTTTCATCGCTGCCGCTTTCAAAGCCGATTGCAAGCATAAAGCAGCCCGCAAGCTTAAGCTTCTGGCAAAGCACGTTTGAAAGCGTTGTTGTTCTTGAATTCACCGTAAACGAAATGTTGCCGTAAAGCGGTGAGTTAATAATTTTATCGCAAAGGGCAATTGCCCAGTCCTTGTTGATTGTAAAGGTGTCCGCCTTGAAGAAAAAGCTTTTGATGTTGTACTTGTAGTAACATTCCTCTATTTCCGCAAAAACGTTTTCAACGCTGCGCATACGCACCCTTTTGCCCGAAATAATCGGCGTAAGGCAGTAAATGCAGCTTGACGGACAGCCCGCCGACACCTGAATTGTTGCCATAGGCTCGCCCGTATCAGGGCGCTGATAAAGCGCGTTATTCATCAAATCCCTTGCGGGGAACGGAAGCGAGTCAAGGTCGGTTTCCCAGCAGTTAAAGGCGGTCTTTTTAAGCTCGCCGTTTTCGCTGTAAATTATTCCGCCGATTGAATCAAGGCCGCCCTTCCCTTTAAGAAGAAAATCAATTACGGGAAGGATAACGAAATTTGATTCGCCGCCGATTAACACGTCAATATTGCTTAAATCAAGCGTTTTTAACAGCCTTTCCTCCGCGTCAAAGAAGATAGCGCCCTTTAAAACAACGCGAAAGTCGCGTAATTCTCTGATTTCATTTACAAATTCAAGGTCGCTGAAAATTGTTGCGTTTGTTATGCTGATAAAAACGGCGTCGGGCTTGAAGAGCAGAAGGTCGGCTTTAACGTCGTCAACGGTTTTTCCTTCCGTCTGGTAATCCTTTAAAAAGACCTCGTAGCCCTCATTTCTTAAAACCGAAGCGGCATAACCCAAATCGTTGCAGGCGTGAACCGTTGCCGTTGCGGAATCGTCAATATTACACTGCGCGCGGTCCTCGCTGCGCTGATACATTTTTCCCGGCGGGTAAAGGAGCATTACTCTGTTCATTTTTCCACCGCCTTCTTTTCAAGCTCCGCTTTTGCGGCGTCCGCGTCCTGCGCGGTGTTTATGTTGTATTCCTTTGCCGCGGCTATCGCGATTGCTCCGCGCATATCCCTGTTGATAAGCATGTTCATAAAATCACAGAGCTCCGCGGGGGTGTTGTTCTCCTCATCGTACACTTTTTTAAGGATTTTCATACACTCTGCCGAAAAGATACAGAAGCCCGTGCCCTTAAGGCTGTTGGTTACAACTCTCGGCTTTTCCGTACAGGAAATAAGGCTGCCGATATTGTCAACCTCAACCGAATAGTTGCCCATAATTGCGGCGGGGTTGTCCTCCCTTGTAACGCCGCATACAAAGTCCGTATGGCCGTTATCCCAGAGCTTTGCAATTTTAGACGCGTTACTGCCGATAAACACCTCGTCGCTCAGCTGTAAAACGGTGTCGCCCTCAACAATATCAAGCGCGCATGCAATTGCGTTTACAAGACCTGCGGGGCTCTTTTGTTCAACATAGAAAACGGGTATGCCGTTATATGAGCTGCCTATTCTGCTTTCAATTTCATTTCCGTATTTGCCAACAACAATACAAATCCTTTCAACGCCCATGCCGAAAAGATTTTCAAGGGAATATTCAATTAGGTGCCTGCCGGCAATTTTTACAAGCGGTTTGCAGACCTCGTCGCCGAGCCTTGTTCCGCTTCCGGCTGCAAGAATAAGTCCTGTCATAATTACTATACCCTTAATAATAACTGTACCTTTTATGATACTAAATATTAATAGTTTTGTCAATATAAGCAAGGCTGTAAATCCACAGCGTTAATCAGCATTCCCGCTAACTAAAAACCGCCCCTTGCGGAGCGGTATAAATTACTGATTTTCTTCCTGTGCTTTAATTTTTGCTTCCTCTTCCTCCTCAAGCTGACGGTAAGCAACCTTGCCTACAAGAGTTTTGGGGAGCTCGGTTCTGAATTCAATCTCTCTGGGCATTGCGTGCTTTGAAATGTTCTTGCGGCAATGCTCAAGGATTTCCTCTTTAATCTTATCGCTCGGCTCAACGCCCGGACGAAGCACAACAAACGCCTTAACCTTGTGCATTTTATACGGGTCAGGCACTCCGATTGCGCAGGAAAGAAGCACGTCGGGGTGAGCGTCTATAGTGTTTTCAACCTGTGAGGGATAAACGTTGAAGCCCGAAACGACAATAAGTCTTTTAAGCCTCTGCTTGTAGTAGATAAAGCCGTCCTCGTCCATTGTTCCGAGGTCTCCCGTATGCAGCCAGAGGTTGCCGTCCGCGTGTCTGCGGAGGGTTGAAGCGGTTTCCGCAGCGTTATCAAGATAGCCCTTCATAACAGTCGGTCCCATACTACAGATTTCGCCTTCGGTACCGTAGGGAACCTCGGTATCGTTTTTCGGGTCAACAATCTGGTAATAAATATCGGGGAAAGGAATACCTATACTGCCCTCGCGGAAGTAATCGAAGGGAGTAAGGCAGGAAGCGGTAACGCATTCCGTTGTGCCGTAGCCTTCGCGAATCTGAACGGTTGACTTGTGCTCTTTAAGGAAAGCGTCAACCTTCTTTTTAAGCTCTACGGAAAGCGAATCGCCGCCGCAGAAAACGCCTTTAAGGAAGGATAAATCCGCGTTTGCAAAGCCGTCGGAACGCAGCAGCGCCTCAAAAAGAGTAGGTACGCCGACTATAACGTTCGGCTTGTATTTAAGTACGTCCTTTGCATAGGTTTTAATTGTAAACCGGGGGATAAGAATACAGGTTGCGCCCGCTGTAAGCGCGGTGTGAACGCCTACGCCGAGGCCGAAGCCGTGGAACAGCGGCATAACGGAAAACATACGCAGCCCTGTCATTGTAAAGCCCGCACCCGCCTGAACCTCGTAGCCGAGAGCGTTCATATTCATATTTGTAAGCTCAATTCCCTTTGAAACGCCGGTAGTACCGCCGCTGAAAAGGATAACCGCCGTATCGTCCTTGCCGGGAAATTCCTCCGGAAGTGACTTAACGGTTTTTGCGCCGGCAATAAACTCGTTCCAACCTATAACGTTGCCATTGTCCGCCGGAAGCGGAGCCGGCTTTTCCTTTACGGTAAGCGGGTAAAGCATATTAAGCGGGAAAGGAAGCGCGTCCTGAATGCGGGCAACTATAACCTTAACGGGATATTCCACATCTTCAAGAGCACGCAGCACTTTTTCGTAAAACATATCAAGAACAAGAACTGCCTTGCTGTTTGAATTTGTTACGTAAAACTTGATTTCGCCCTCCGCTGAAAGCGGGTGAATCATTGCGGGAACGGCGCTGATTCTGTTAAGAGCGTAAAACGCGTCAACGCCCTGCGGCGCGTTGGGCATACAGATAGTTACCTTATCGCCTTTGCCTATGCCGATAGCCTTGAACGCCTTTGCGGTAGTGTCAATTTTATTGAAAAATTCGTGGTAATTGGTTTTTTTGCCCTGAAAAACATACGCGGTGTTTTTAAATCCGCCGTTATTGTTTATGTTGTTTTCACAGCCGTTTTTAATTGCCTCATACATTGAGCCCTGAGGATATTCAAGCGTTGCGGGAATATCCCCGAAGTATTTCAGCCACGGCGCTTTCGGTGTTGTCATATATTTTTCCCCTTTTAACATTTTTGTATATTATACATAAAAGCCGAAATAAAACAAACATTTGTCTAATAAGTTTATATTTATTTTATAATTTGACGAAAATAATGCAAAGCTATTGAAAAAATCCGCTTTTGTGGTAATATATTCATATCACTTTGCGAGGTTGAATTATGACTTACAAAATAAAAAAAGACCCGATAGGTAAAATACCGAAGGGTCAGTTCATATTCTGGATTATCGTAAGAATAGCAATGATTTGCTGCGCTGCCTATTCGTTCGTCCACGGCGATTTGGTTATGGGCTTTGAAAGCGTTTTCGTTTTCATCTTCTCGCATCTGTGGGATATGTTCCAGGTGCTGGGCAACGGCTCCTTTATTGAGGACGTTCCCCCCATTGCCCAGACGGCTCTGAACTTCATTATCCTTATGGGAATCCTTTTCGGCTCATACCTCGGCTGGTTTGATAAAATAAGCTGGTATGACGAGGCAATGCATTGCTTTACGGGAATCGTCTGCGCCGTTTTCGCCTACGATTTTTCAAACGTAATACAGAAGGAAAAGGGCAACTGCGCAATTACCGTTTCCGCAATGTTTGCGCTTATGTTCACCTGTACTATTGCGGTCGGCTGGGAATTTTATGAATTTATTATGGATACGGTTCACGGAACAAACCTTCAGCTTGCAAAGGAAGGCGCCGAAACCGCTATGTACGACCTTTCAAAATTCCGCAACGAATACGGCTACCTCGGCCTTGTTGACAGCATGACGGATATGATGCTCAACACAGTAGGCGGAATAATAGGTATGGTAGGTATGATAATCTACCGCAAAAAGCATCCCTTTGAACACAAAAAGACGGCTGATTAGCCGTCTTTTATTACTTCCTCAATCAGTTTGCAAACGCCGTTGTTATTGTTTGTATCCGCAATAAGAACGGCGTTTTCTTTTATGCGCTCGTTGGCGTTGCCCATTGCAACGGAAATCCCCGCGGCTTTCAGCAAATGAAGGTCGTTATCCGCGTCACCGAGCGCCATTGTCTGTTCAACGGGAATTTTAA
>JAFYGD010000061.1 GCA_017543415.1 Eubacterium sp.
AGTCAGGTGATGAGGACGATGCCGAGTACATTGACGATAAACTCGTTGAATACAACTGGTCACAGGTGCCTGCTGTACATGACTTTGAATGGTTCGGAAGGAAGATTCAGGGCGATAACGACGAACTGGTAGCCGCCGGCTTTGCGGGTGTGAACTTCTGGAACATCGCATTTATTGAAATGCTGTGGGTGGATGAGACTTACCGCAATCAGGGTATAGGTTCCTGTCTCCTTTCGGATATCGAGCAGGAAGCGAAGAAAAACGGCGCTTGTATTGTGATGATTGATGCTCGCGACTGGAATGTTGACTTCTTTAAGAAACTTGGCTATACGGTGTACTGCACGCTCGAAGATTACCCGTATGGATACAGCAAGTACAAATTGCAAAAACAGCTTTGAGCAGGCAGGCACGGTAACTTCTGATTTGTTGAGACAATTAAAGAAAGTGGCTGAGTATCAACTCAGCCACTTTCTTTATGACGGGCACCCCGTCGCCGTCTTTTTTTTTATTGCCTGTGTTCAACTATATATTCGTGAACCTTATCTGCAAGCTCTCCGTGGAGCTTGTATTTTTTTGTAAATACAATCAGCGAAAGCGTTACAAGCACCGCGGGAGCGCCGAAGCAGATAATGCCGATAGCTGTTTTTGTAACATCGTTTATTTGCTTCGTTGCCGATGTAATCTGGCTGTTGTAGTTTACCATTGCAAGTCCGCCGAAAAGGATAACCGTCTGAATGGTGTAAGCCATCTTCTGTAAAAAGCCCTTCATTGAGAAGGTAATGCTCTCGTTTCTTTCGCCGTTCTTGTATTCGCCGTAGTCAACTATATCCGCAAGGAATACCGTCTGTGAAACGAACATTGAAGCAATTCCCGTTGAAGAAAGAATATAAGCAATATCAAGCGCAATCGTAATCTTAAGTACGGGTCCGAAGATATACATAAGAATATAGCCCGCTATGGTCGTGCAAAGCGAAATCTGGTAAATTCTCTTTTTGCTGAACCACTTTGAAAGCACCGGAATAACAAGAAGTCCGAGCACGGAGCCCGCAGCGCCGATTGTCTGGAAAAGCGACTGTGCCTTAGGCTGACCGAGAACATCGGAAAAATAGTATACAGCAGTTCCGCTTGTAAGGTACCAGCCTGCGTTTGAAAGCATCGCAAACAGCATAAATACCAGAAGCTGGTCGTTACTTTTAAGAACCGTAAATATCTTTTTAAATGAGAACTTTGTTTTTTCGCCGTAAACAACGTTCTTTTCTTTTGTTGAAAGCACGCAAATGAGTGAGAATAAAACAAGGCAGATGCCGAGTATTCCCGCCCAGCGTGAAAATCCGCTTGCGCTGTAGCCCTTGTCGGTTGTAATACCCGATGAAAGCATGGGGAGAATTATCGGGGTTGCAATAGTGATAATGCCCTGTCCCATACCGGAAAACGTTCTTGCAACCGTGGAAACCATGTTCCTGTCCTTCGGGTCGCTTGTGAAAGAGGGAACCATTGACCAGTAGGGAATGTCCGCCATTGTGTTCGTCATACCCCAAAGGATATACATAACAGCTATATAAATATAAAGCGGAAGCCCCTTCATCCCAAAGCTTGTAAATAACAGGAAAAGAACAACAGCGTTTGCGGCAGCGCCTATAAGTATCCATGGGCGGTATTTGCCGAATTTCGTTCTCGTGTTGTCAACTATCGTTCCCATCATCGGGTCGTTAATTCCGTCCCAGATTCTCGCTATCGGGGTAAGCAAAAGCAAAAACGCCTCTTTAAGACCGAGTACCGAGGAAAGATAGTAGCTCAGGAAGGAATAAAACATTCCGTAGCTTAAATCAAGCCCGACGGCGCCTACGCCGTAAAAAATTTTTTCGCGCCAGGTGGTTTTTTGTTCCATTGCGTTCATCTCACTTTTTGTGTTAGGTTTTTAACATTATACCACAGATTGTGTAAGAACACAAATTTTATAAAAATAACAAAAGTGTTACAAAATTTACAATTCGGAACCAAAAAAATATTTGCTTGACTTTACTATAATATCCCTATATAATATAGCTATGTGGTGAGCAATCCCATAAAAGTACATACAAATCCCATAAATTTTGAGTGGGATTTGTACTTTTCACCATTTTTAACCATTTCTTTGAAAGGAGGAGAGCCAAGTGGAAGAATATTTCGTAGGCCATAAAAAGCATAAAATTGACGCCAAAGGCAGAATATCAATCCCCGCAAATATGCGCAGCGGTCTCGGCAGCGAATTTATCGCGTCCCGCGGCTTCGGCAAGTGCCTTGCTCTCTATCCTATGGAGGAATGGAACGTGTTTATGCAGAAGATACACGATACCGTAAACCAGAAGGACAGAAAGCAGCTTGAATTCTTCTTCTCCGCCAATGCAGAAAAGGTAAGCCTTGACGGACAGGGAAGGCTCCTTCTCAACGAGGAGAACAGAAAATGGGCAAAGCTTGATTCAGCGGACGAGGCAGAGGTTTTCGGTAACAACAAGCGAATTGAAATCTGGAACTGCGAGCTCTTCGGCGAACAGCTTAACGCTATTGAGTATCAGGCAGTTGAGGATATTCTTGACGAATATGGAATTTAACCATAAAAGCGTTCTGTTTGATGAGGCAATAGACTCACTCAATATAGATAGTAATAAAATAATAGCAGACGGTACCGCAGGCGGCGGAGGCCATTCAAGGGAAATTGCAAAGCGTGCAAAAAAGCTTATCGCAATTGACCAGGACCCTGACGCAATTAAAGTGCTTACCGAAAGGCTCGGCTGCTTTGATAATGTAATAATTGTTCAGAACAATTTTGAAAACATTAAGTCAATCGTCAGCGAAAATAGTCCGGAGGGTATCGACGGGCTGCTGCTTGACCTCGGCGTAAGCTCGTTTCAGCTTGATAACGGCGAACGCGGCTTTTCCTATCATAAGGACGCGCCGCTCGATATGCGAATGAGCAAAAGCGGCTTAAGCGCAGCTGATGTTGTAAATACCTATACCGAGGACGAGCTTTCCGAAATCCTTTTCCGCTACGGTGAGGAAAAGTTTGCAAGAAGAATTGCAAAAAACATTGTTGAAGCAAGGGCGGACAAGCCCGTAGAAACAACGTTTGAGCTTGTTGAACTTATAAAAAAAGCATATCCCAATAAGGCTATGCGTGATTCGCATCCGGCAAGGAAAACCTTTCAGGCAATAAGAATTGAAGTTAATGCAGAGCTTGAAAGGCTCGGCAAAACCCTTGACGATGCAATAGAATGTTTAAACCCCGGCGGACGTATTTCGGTAATTACCTTTCATTCGCTTGAGGACAGAATAGTTAAGGAAACCTTTGCAAGGTGGGCTAATCCCTGTACTTGCCCCAAGGAATTTCCCGTATGTGTTTGCGGCAAAAAGCCGCTCGGCAAAATGCCGTTTAAATCAAAAGCGCCAACCGAAGCGGAGCTTAAGGATAATCCGAGAGCCCGTTCCTCAAGGCTCAGGTGCTTTGAAAAATTCTGAAGAGAGGAGGAATAGCTGTGACAAATACTAACGATTTCAGGCGTTATTCTTATCAGAACGACCCCGCAACCCTTATCAGCGCGTTTACTTATACCCGCGGCTCACAGGCGCCGAAGGTAAGACCTCAGCCCGAGGAACGTGAAAACGAAATCAGAGTACGCGAAGGTAAAGGCATTAAAAGCAAAACGGAGCTCAGAGCGGACCAGAAAAAGTCCTTCTTAATGATGCTCAGAATTATCGCAGTTGCACTCCTTTGCTTCTTTATGGTAGGCATAGTAATCAACTCCTTTGCGCTTAAAAATCAGCTTACCCGTGAAATCGCTTCACAGGAAATCGCTGTAGCCAACGCGCAGAGCGAATATATTTCTCTTCAGGCAGAGCTTAACTCTCTCGTTTCAATCAGTATGATTGATAAGTACGCGGTTGAGGAGCTCGGAATGACTAAGGTTAAGTCAAACCAGATTCAGTATATGGACGTTGAAGCGTTCAAAGCCAAAAGGGAGCAGAGCCTCTCAAAGCAAAGGGATGTAGACGGCGGTTTAAAGAATTTAAAGAATAAACTTAAAGGTCATAATTAACTTTATAATGCGTATGTATTCTATGAGAGTTTGTCTGTTTCTCCATTTTCGGCAAACTCTCTATCGTGATATTATGGGGAAAAAGGAAAGTAGGTGTTAAAGTGAAAAAGAAGAACTACAGGCTCGGAATGTTAAGAAGAATTTATATTCTTGCCATCGTTTTGGTGTTTCTTTTTACCTTTGACGCCGCAAGAATTCTTTACCTTCAGACGGTAAGGGGAGACGAGCTTGCAGCCAAGGCTGACAGCCAGCAGCTCTCGGATACGGAGGTTTCCGCAATGAGGGGAACTATCTATGACGATGAGGGCAATATTCTTGCACAATCCGCAACGGTTTGGAATATTTACCTTGACCCTTCAAATATAGAAAACGAAGATACCCGTAACTTTATCGTTGATAATCTTGCTTCAATTCTTAAGCTTGACGATAAGGGAAAGAAAGAGCTTTACGAAAAATCGCAAAAGCAAACCAGATATGTAGTTGTAGCGGAAAAGGTTGAAAACGCCGTAAAAGAGGAAATATCCGCATTTAAAGCAGATAAAAACAATAAAAAATATAAGCTTTCAACCATTATCGGTACCGAACAGGCAACAAGGCGTTATTATCCTTACGGCGATTTTGCTTCGTCAACGCTCGGCTTTGTCGGCGGTGATAATCAGGGCCTCAGCGGTATTGAAGCTTACTACGACGAACAGCTGACCGGCACGAACGGAAGAATAGTAACCGTAAAGGACGCTAACGGAAGAAAACTGCCGACAGATTATGTAACCTCCGTTGACCCCGTTGACGGAAACTCAATTACCCTTACTCTTAACCAGACTATTCAGTACTATCTTGAAAAGGGACTTCGCCAGACTATGGAGGAGTATAACTGCAAGGGCGCTTACGGCGTAGTTATGGACTGTAACACGGGCGCCGTGCTTGCTATGAGCTCGCTTCCCGACTTTAACTGTAACGAGCCTTATAAAATTACAAACGATAAGTTTATCAAATCCTTCAAAATAAAGGTAAAAGAGGAAAAGGAAAAAGAATTTGACCGTCTTAAAAAGAAGGGCGAAAGCACAAAGGATATAGACCTTTCCGATAAAGCGATAAGCAGGGAAGCTGAAAGCAGGGCTATTCAGAACCAGTGGCGTAATTTCACCGTTTCGGATACTTACGTTCCCGGCTCGGTATTCAAAACCTTTATGTCCTGCGCCGCGCTTGAAGAAAATGTTGTAAATCTTGATACAAGCTATACTTGTACGGGTTCAATCCACGTTGCGGATTATGTTATGAAATGTCATAACCATGACGGCCACGGAACGCAGAATTTAACGCAGGGACTTATGAATTCCTGTAACCCGTTCTTTATCACAATCGGTCAAAGGCTCGGCGTGCACAACTATTTCAAGTATTTTGAAGCCTTTGGCTTTACACAGAGAACCGGCATTGACCTTCCCGGTGAAGCTACCTCACAGTACGTTCCCGAGGAAAAGTACGGTATTGTTGAGCTTTCTTCCGCCTCCTTCGGCCAGACAAACTCGCTTACCCCGATTCAGGTTTGTACGGGTATCTGCGCTATTGCAAACGGCGGAACGCTCCTTAAGCCCTATATCGTGTCCGAAATCAGGGACGCAAAGGGCAACACCGTAAGCAAAACCGAAAAAACCGAGGTAAGGCGCGTTATCAGCGAAGAAACCTCTGAAAAAGTAAGAAAAATGATGAAAGCCGTTGTTGACGACGGTACAGGTAAAAACGGCTATGTTGCAGGCTACAGCGTGGGCGGTAAAACGGGTACGTCAACCAAGCTCGGTGAAAGCGCTGAAGGCGAAAAGGATAAGTATATCGTATCTTTTGCTGCAATCGCGCCGAGCGATAAGCCCGAAGTCGCAATGCTTATTCTCATCGACGAGCCCAACGAGGACCTCGGCGGCGGAGCGCTCTGTGCGCCTATTGCTGCCCAGGTTGTTGAACAGGCAATGATGGTACGCAATGTTGAACCTAAGTACGATGAGGAAGAGCTCAAAAAGCTTTCAATCGCAACTCCAAAGGTTATCGGCGAAACACCTGATTCCGCAAGTAAAATACTTGAGGAAAAAGACCTTAAATGCAGGGTAATCGGCAACGGTAAAACCGTTATCAGCCAGTCGCCTATAGCAGGCTCGGGCGTTCCTTCGGGCGGAACGGTAGTTGTTTATACCGAAAAGGATAAAAAGAAAACTGTTAAAGTACCGAACTTTATCGGCTTAACGGTAAGCGAAGCTAATTCAGCCGCTGCTGAAGCAGGGCTCAATATAGAAATAAAGGGTAACAACCTTTCCCAGTCAACCGTAGTTGCCTACAGGCAGTCAACCGAAAAGGGAACGGAGGTTGAAATAGGCTCGGTAGTTACCGTAACATTTAAAAACACTCGTTCAGTACTCGATTAGGTGTTATTATGAAACTTTCTCAGTTATTAAAAGGAATTGAAGTTAAAAACAGTTATACTGATGTTGAGGTATGCGACGTAACGCAGGACAGCAGACTTGTTAAAGAGGGCTATCTCTTCATCTGTATTAAGGGCGCAACCTTTGACGGTCACTCCGTAGCAAAGGAAATGCTTGAAAAGGGCGCAGCAGCGGTAGTCTGCGAATATGACCTCGGTCTTGATAGACAGGTTATTGTAAGCGATACCCGCAGTGCGCTTTCGCCAATCTGCGCTAACTTCTTCGGCAATCCGGCAGAAAAGCTTAAGCTTATCGGCTTAACCGGAACCAACGGTAAAACCACAACCACCTTTCTTATTAAGCAAATCCTTGAAAGCCTCGGCAAAAAGGTCGGTCTTATAGGCACAGTGCAGAATATGGTAGGCGATGAGGTTTATCCCGCGCATTATACTACTCCCGACCCTCACGAGCTTCAGTCACTTTTCAGAAAGATGGTTGACGCAGGCTGTGAATACTGCGTTATGGAGGTTTCCTCTCAGGCGCTTGCACAGGGCAGGGTAAAGGGAATAGAATTTCTGCTCGGCGCGTTTACTAATCTTACCCAGGACCATCTTGATTACCATAAAACGTTTGAAAACTACTTTGCGGCAAAACGTATACTTTTTGAAAACTGCAAAATAGCTTTAACCAATACGGACGATGAATACGGTAAAAGAATTACCGAGGGTCTTGACTGTAAGGTTTATACCTACGGCGTTAAAAAAATTAATGTCGATTTTTCGGCAAGGAACGTTGAATTTTCTCCCAAAGGTGTAAAATATGAGCTTGTGTGCGACAGTATCGGCAGAGTAAACTGTCCTATTCCCGGACGCTTTTCCGTTTACAACTCGCTTTGCGCAGCGGGTGTTGCTCTTGCGCTCGGCTTTGATTTCAGCGAGGTTGTAATGGCAATATCTCAATGCATCGGAGTAAAGGGAAGAATTGAGGTCGTGCCAACAAATACCGATTTCACGGTTATTATTGACTATGCTCATTCACCTGACGGACTTAAGAATATTATTTCTTCGCTTAAGGAAATAGCAACGGGAAGGGTAGTTACCCTTTTCGGCTGCGGCGGAGACAGGGATAAAACAAAGCGCCCGCTTATGGGTAAAATAGCTTCAGAGCTTTCCGATTTCTGTATTGTAACCTCCGATAATCCTCGCAGTGAAAATCCGGGTGCAATAATTAATGATATTCTTGAAGGTATGAAAGATACAAAAACTCCCTTCAAGGTTATTGAAAACCGTGAGGAAGCAATAAAATGGGCTGTAAATAACGCAAAGGAAAACGATATACTTCTTCTTGCAGGCAAAGGCCATGAAACCTATCAGATTCTTCCAACGGGAACAATTCATTTTGACGAACGTGAAGTTGTTAATGAAGCTTTAAAATAACAGGAGAATAAAAATGAACCAAACAGTAGCAATTATTATAAGTGTAGTTATTGCCTTCGGCATTACCGCCGGGCTCGGCTTTGTAATTATTCCCTGGCTGCGTAAACTTAAATTCGGCCAGACAATTCTTGACATCGGACCCTCATGGCATAAGTCAAAACAGGGAACGCCTAATATGGGCGGAATAATGTTTGCAATCGGTATTATCGTTTCATTTGCCGTAACAGCGCTTTGCTTTGCTCTCAGCGGCGGCAAGCTTGAAAGTGATTTTTCCTCGGTAATACAGGGAAGGGAGCTTGTTCTTCTTATTGCAAGCGTCTGCCTTGCGCTCGGCTGCGGTATCGTAGGCTTTACCGATGACTTTATTAAAATCAAAATGAAGCGCAATGAAGGACTTTCCGCAAAGCAAAAAACTTTGGGACAGCTTCTTGTAACCTTTGCCTATGTGCTTACTCTCTGGCTTTCGCATAACACGGTATGGAATATTCCGTTTATAGGTACGGTAAACTTTGAAAAGAATATCTTAACGGGCGTTGTTTTCTGGCTTCTTTCATTGTTTATCATTTACGGTACTGTTAATTCGGTAAACCTTACCGACGGTATTGACGGACTCTGTTCATCAGTTACAGCAACCGTTGCTGTTACGTTTATCATTTCTTCTTATATGCTTAATTTTGCAGGCCTCGGAATTCTTGCCGGCGCGCTGCTCGGCGGCGTTTGCGGCTTCCTTTGCTGGAATTGGAACCCTGCAAAAACCTTTATGGGCGATACGGGCTCGCTCTTCCTCGGCGGATTGGTTGCAGCCCTCGGCTTCAGTATTAAATGCCCGCTCCTTCTTCTGCCTATAGGTATTGTTTACGTATGTGAAACAATGAGCGATATAATTCAAATAGGTTATTTCAAAATCACTCATGGCAAAAGAATATTCAAAATGGCTCCTATCCATCATCATTTTGAGATGTGCGGATGGAAGGAAAAGAAAATCTGCGTTGTATTTTCAGCCGTAAACGCTCTCGGCTGTGCAATAGCGCTTGTATTAATGTATTTCGGAAAATAATTAACAAATAATATTACAGGGAAAAGAGGTGTTTATATGTCAGACAGATTAGAGCCGCCTAAAAGATATGACAGGCGCATAACCGAACCCGAGGAGGCAAGGGAGCCTAAAGTTATTAAAAGCGAAAGAAAACCCTTTCTTCCCAAATCAGACATATTAACTCTCGGCGGAATTGACATCCCGTTTTTTGCAATAGTAATAGGTCTTTTAACAATAGGTCTTGTAATGCTCTTTTCGGCAACCTATCCCTATGCCTATTCAAAGTTCAACGGCGACAGTTATTATTATACAAAACGCCAGCTTATATTTATGATTATAGGTATTATCGTAATGCTTGTAGTTTCAAAGGTAAACTATCAGTTAATTAAACGCTATACCTATCCGTTGCTCGGCGTAACTCTTCTGCTGCTTGTAATTGTACTGTTTTATCATACGAACTTTCAGGATTTCAAGCGCTGGATACCAATCGGACCCTTAACCTTCCAGCCGTCAGACCTTGCAAAGTTTACAATAATAGTAGTGCTCGCCGATTATATTTCTAAAAATCATAAACGGATGAAGCATCTTATAAACGGTGTTGTTTATCCGCTCGGAATAATCGCGGTATTCTGTGTCCTTATTCACCTTGAAAACCATAATTCGGGCATGATTCTTGTATTTCTTATCGGCGCAACATTAATGTTCTGCGGCGGTACGGACTGGAAGCTTTTCGCTCTCGGCGCAGGCGTTGTCGTTGCAGTTGCTCTGTTTGTTGTGCTTAACCCAAGCGTTCTTCAGGAATACGCGGGTGAAAGAATTGTAGCCTGGCTTGATAAGGATTATTCGCCCCTTGACGCAAGGTGGCAGACCAATAATTCACTTTACGCAATAGGCTCCGGCGGTTTCTTCGGAGCAGGGCTCGGCAATTCAAAACAAAAGTTTATGTATGTATCGGAGCCGCAAAACGACTTTATCTTTTCAATCGTGTGCGAGGAGCTCGGCTTTATCGGAGCAACCGTAATAATTGTGCTTTTCGCTCTCCTTTTCTTAAGAGGTATAAAAATTGCCATGAATTCGCGTGACCGTTTTGCAACTCTTGTTGTAATAGGTATTGTATCTCAGGTAGCAATTCAGGTAATATTTAATATTCTTGTTGTAACCGATACTATCCCGAATACGGGAATATCGCTGCCGTTCTTCTCTTACGGCGGAACCTCGCTTATAATGCTGCTTGCTGAAATGGGCGTAGTGCTTTCAATATCGCGTTCAACAAATCAAAAAAAGGTATAGGTAAAATAAATGAAGTTTCTGTTTGCAACGGGCGGAACGGCAGGGCACATCAACCCCGCGCTTGCCGTAGCCTCATACATAAGGGAAAACTATCCCGAAAGCGAAATTCTTTTTATCGGAACAAGCGACCATATGGAAGCCAATCTTGTTCCCTCCGCAGGCTTTGAGCTTGAAACAATTAAGATTAACGGCTTCAGGCGTTCACTTTCGCCAAAGGCTATTATCTTTAATATCAAAACGGTTGTAAGGCTTATGCGCTCGGAAGGTGCAAGTAAAAAGATAATCAAACGCTTTAACCCCGATGTTGTTATCGGCTTCGGCGGTTATGTTTCGGGTCCCGTGCTCCAAAGCGCGGCAAGAATGAAAATTCCAACCTGTATTCACGAACAGAACGCATATCCAGGTATTACCAATAAGCAGCTTGCAAAGGTTGTTAATAAGGTAATGCTTACCGTTGAAGATGCAAAAAAGCATCTTGACTGTAAAAATGAACCCGTTGTAACGGGACTTCCCGTTCGCGGTGAAATTCTTAATAAAAACAGGGAAGAGGCAAGAAAAGAGCTTGGTATTCCCGAGGGTAAATATTTAGTGCTCAG
>JAFYGD010000062.1 GCA_017543415.1 Eubacterium sp.
CTGATAACGCTGAAAATTCTCTGCACCGAGCATATCAAAAAGCGCGTCATAAAGCGGACGTAGATAAGGGTCAACCTTACTTTGCAAATCGCCGGGAAGGAAGCCGAGCTTTTCACCCGCTTCAACTGCAGGACGGGTTAAGATAATACGGTTTACCTCTTTTGCGCGGAAGGCGGTTACCGCCATTGCAACGGCAAGATACGTTTTACCCGTACCCGCAGGACCAACGCCGAAGGTAATTGTATTGTTTTCAATAGCCTCTGTATACTTTCTCTGGCCGAGGGTTTTAGGTTTAATCGGCTTGCCCTTTGAGGTAATGCATATACTGTCAGTTGACATTGAGGAAAGCTTATCCTCATTGCCCTCATTTACAAGGGAGAGCACGTAGCGTACGTTTTGCTCCGTTAAAGGTTCGCCCTTTGATATAAACAGAAGGAGCTAATTAAGCGCTCTTTTTGCCTTATCAACATTTTCCGCTTCGCCCATAATTTTTAAATCGGAGCCGCGGGAAACTATTGAAACGGAAAACTCCCTTTCAACCATTCTTATATTCTCATCAAAGGAGCCGAAAAGCGCTACCGCCTGCTCCGTAGCTTCAAGCGTAATAATCTGTTCTGTCATTTACTATCCTTTATTCAGCAGGTAATTTTTCTACTTTTATTTCTTCTATTCTTCTGTCCTCAACGTTAAGGACGGTGAATTTAATTCCTCCGAATTCAACGGTATCCTTTTCGCTGTCTCCGCTCGGAACAAAGCCGAGAAGGCTGATAACAAAGCCCGCAAGGGTATCGTAATCGCCTTCGGGGAATTCAACGCCGAGCGCTTCGGCAACATCCTCAATATCGCAGATACCTTCAATGATAAAGGTATTTTCGTCTATTTTGCGGATGCTCTGCTCCTCGTCGTCATACTCATCCTCAATTTCACCGACAAGCTCTTCAATAATATCCTCAAGAGTAACAAGACCTGCGGTTCCGCCGTATTCATCAACAACGATTGCAAGCTGAATTCTTGTTTCGGTCATCCGGGCGAACAGCTTACCGATAGGTATACTTTCAGGCACAAACAGAGGCTCGCGGATATAATCCGTAAGCTTTTCGTTCTTTGATATTTCCCTGCCGACAAATTTAAGTAAATCCTTAACGTAAATTATGCCGAGAACGTTATCCAAATCCTCATGATAAACGGGGATACGCGAACAGCCCTCTTCTATTGCCGCGGCGGCAACGTCGCTTAAGGTATCGGTATCCTCCACTGCAACGATATCCGTTCTGTGGGTCATAATATCCCCTGCGTTGAGGTCGTCAAATTCAAAGATGTTATTAATCATCTCGCGTTGCGAGACGGCAAGCTCACCCTCATCCTCATCAACAAGTTGTTTGATTTCCTCTTCGGTTGAGCTTTCGCGTTTAAAAAATCGTTTTAGACCGCTTGCCATAAAGGCATTCCCTCCAAAATATATTATTTCATTCTGTATTATATATTATTTTAAATTATTTGTAAAGTAGTTGCAAATATGTTAATATATAACAGGTGATAAAAGATGCTTGAAATGATTAAAGAAAAAAATGTATGGGACGTTCTTAAAGATGACGGCAAGCCCGTTATTCTTTACGGAATGGGACTCGGCGCCGAAAAGATAATGGACACGCTTGCTCTTTACGGGGTGACGGTTGACGGAATTTTTGCATCAGACGAATTTGTCAGAGGTCACTCCTTCAGGGGTTTCAAGGTAATGAAATACAGCGAAGTACGCGAAAAACACAGCGATTTTAACGTTGTTCTTTGTTTTGCAACGCACCTTGACGGAGTAATGGACAACATTGTAAAAATAAACGAAGAGCACAAAGTTTTTGCACCCGACGTACCCGTTGCGGGAGGAGGGCTTTTCAGCCGCGAGTTCATTGAGGAAAATGAAGAAAGCTTTGACGAAGTTTACAACCGTCTTGCAGACGAGGAAAGCAAAAGAGTTTACCTTGACATCATTAACTTTAAGGTAAGCGGAAAAATTGAATACCTTTTGCGTTCGTTTTGCAACAAAAGCGAGGTATACAGCGATATTTTAAAGCTGACGGAAAGCGAAACCATTGTTGACCTCGGCGCTTATGACGGGGACACGATAGGTGAATTCCTTGAGGCAACGGGCGGGAATTACAGCTATATTACCGCGCTTGAGCCGGATGAAAAGAATTTCGGAAAGCTGCTGAAGAACACTCAGGAGCTTGATAATATCACCTGCCTTAACATGGGGGCTTGGGATAAAAAGGACACGCTTATTTTTGCAAAAAAAGCGGGGCGGAATTCAAAGCTTTCCGCTGAAGGAACAAGCGTTGAGGTAATTGACATTGACAGCCTTGACACGCGCGCAAGCTTTATAAAAATGGACATTGAGGGCAGCGAGCTGAAGGCGCTTTGCGGGCTTGAAAGGACAATAAAAAAATACAGCCCGAAGCTGTATATCTGCGCTTATCACAGGAACGAGGAATTGTTTGCGCTGCCGCTGAAGGTATGGGAATACGACAGCGATTACAGGATATATTTCAGACATTCAAAATACATACCCGCATGGGAAAGTAATTTTTACTGTGTTAAATAAAAACACCGCCGCAGAATTCTGCGGCGGTTTAATTATTCTGAAAGCTCTTTACACATTTCTTCAAACTCGGCTGCTTTTTCAGGAGATTCAAATTCATACTCCTGATATTTGGAGCGGTCCCCTTTCCAGTACAGATAAGTCCAGGGGCCTGAATTTCCGCTTTCGGTGTTTTCGGTACGCTTTGACACCTTACCGCCGATAATACAGGTACAGAACGCCGACCACTCCTGCTTTGTCAGTTCCTTTGTATCGGTTGAAGATATGTCTTTTTCGGTAAGCGGAAAGCTGTTGCCCTCACGCTTTTCACGGTAAAACATATATTTACCGTTATCAACGTAAAAACGGTATCTTTGATAATACGGCGGATTTGTTGAAGAAGCCTCAGTATAATAAAATTCGGTTATATCTTCAACGGAAATTTTCTTACCTACAGTCATTTCTTTTTCCTTTACAATACTGTTGCCTGCAGCTACCGTAAACGCAATAGCAACAGCGCAAGCAAGTATAATCACAACTAAAAAATTCTTCTTGTTTTTCGGCATATGCATCACCAGTTTCAGTATAA
>JAFYGD010000063.1 GCA_017543415.1 Eubacterium sp.
AAAACTTTATTTTACCAATCAGCCACGACGAGGTTGTTCACGGCAAGGCAAGCCTTCTGAACAAAATGCCCGGCGACTACGATATGAAGTTTGCGGGAATGAGGCTTTTCCTTGCATATATGTTCGCTCACCCGGGCAAAAAGCTTTTGTTCATGGGCAGTGAATTCGGTCAGTTCATTGAATGGAATTACAAGCAGGAGCTTGACTGGGTTCTGCTTGAATACGAAAAGCACAGAAAGCTTCAGTGCTTTGCTAAAGAGCTTAACGAATTTTACAAGGCTCACAGCGAGCTCTGGGAAATAGATTACAGCTGGGACGGCTTTGAGTGGGTTGCGGCTGACGATAACTGCAACAGCGTAATAGCCTTCAGGCGTAAGAACAAGAAGGGCGAGGAAATAATTGCCGTATTCAACTGGACTCCGAACAGCTTTGACAGCTACAAAATCGGCGTTCCCGAAAAAGGCAAGTACAAGGTAATTCTTGACACCTCGCTTGAAAAGTTCGGCGGCGACAAGCCGAGGCTTTCGGGCACTTATAAAACAATTAATTCACCTATTCACGGTCTTGAGCAGCATATTGACCTTAAGCTTCACGGCTTATCGGCAGTATACCTTAAGAAAGTTGAGGATAAAAAGTAATTACGGAGGATAAACTATGACACATAAAACAGATGTTGTTGCCATGCTTCTTGCAGGCGGTCAGGGCAGCCGACTCGGCGTACTGACAAAAAGCATTGCAAAGCCTGCGGTTCCCTACGGCGGAAATTACCGTATTATTGATTTTCCGCTTTCAAACTGCGTTAACAGCGGTATTTACACCGTAGGCGTTCTTACACAGTATCAGCCCCTTGTTCTTAACGACTACCTCGGCAACGGACAGCCCTGGGATTTGGACAGAATCAACGGCGGCGTTCACGTTCTTTCACCTTACGAGGCAATCGGCGGCGCAGAGTGGTACAAGGGTACCGCGAACGCTATTTACCAGAACATTGCCTTTATTGAAAAATATGACCCCGAATACGTAGTAATCCTTTCCGGCGACCATATTTACAAGATGAATTACGCAAAGATGATTGACTTCCACAAGAAGAACAACGCTGACTGCACTATTGCGGTTCTTGAGGTTCCGTGGGAGGAGGCGTCACGCTTCGGTATTCTTGCAACAGACGAAAACGACAAGATTTACGAATTTGCGGAGAAGCCCGCAGAGCCTAAATCAAACAAGGCCTCAATGGGCGTTTACGTTTTCAGCTGGGACAAGCTGCGTAAATACCTTACGGAGGACGAGGCAGACCCGAATTCTTCAAACGACTTCGGTAAAAACATTATTCCGAAAATGCTTGACGACGGACAGAGAATGTTTGCATTCCCGTTCAAGGGCTACTGGAAGGACGTTGGAACGATTGACAGCCTTTGGGAAGCTAACCTTGACATTATCAATCCAAACGTTGACCTTGACCTTTCAGACACAAGCTGGAAAATCTATTCACGCAGTCCGATGGCTCCGCCGAGCTACATTGACAAAAACGCAATCGTTGAAAACTCCTCGGTTGGCGAAGGCTGCGAGATTGACGGAAAGATTGACTATTCGGTAGTATCGCCGAACGTTACCGTCGGCACGGACGCGGAGATTAAGTACTCCGTAATTATGCCGGGTGCAAGAATAGGCAAGGGCGCGAAGATTTACTACTCAATTATTGCAGAGGACGCAATTATTGAGGACGGCGCGCAGGTTGGCGAAATCCCCGAAAATCTTGAAAAGCCCGAGGACTGGGGCGTTGCGGTTGTAGGCTCAAACGCAAGAATTAAAACGGGTACAAAAATTGCGCCCAAGGATATGATAGCATCAGGAGAGGAGGTATAAGCATGAACGGAAAAAAAGTTCTCGGCATGATTTTTGCCAACATACACGAAGAAGCGCTTAACGGGCTTACCGATATGAGAACGATGGGTTCTGTTCCCTTCTGTTCGCGTTACCGTCTTATTGACTTTCCGCTTTCAAATATGGTTGAAAGCCAGATTACAAAAATAGGCGTTGTTACCAACGCTAACTTTAATTCCCTTATGGACCATGTAGGAACCGGAAAGCCCTGGGATTTATCAAGAAAAACCGACGGTCTTTACCTTCTTCCGCCGTATTCCCTTAATTCAACAACAATGTGGGGCAACCGTATTGACGCAATTTACGGAAATATGGGCTTCCTTGACCACAGTAATCAGGAATACGTTTTAATGGCAGACTGCTACAACGTAATGAGCCTTGATTATTCAAAGCTTTTTGACGCGCACGAAAAGAGCGGAGCAGCCGTTACGGTAGTTGGCGTTAAGGGTAAAATTCCGAAGAATATGAGCTCCGTGCTTGTTTTCAACGACATTGACAAAGACGGAAAAATCCTTGATGCTGCTATTGACCCCGGAACGGAAGAAGGTTTTTATTCCTGCAACATCATACTTATTAAGAAATACCTTCTTCAGACGCTTATTACAACAGCTCATTCAAAAAATGAGGTTTCATTCCAGAGAAGTATTCTTATGAACTGCATTAACAGCGGTAAGGCTTATGTTTACGACGCTACGGACTGCTTTGTAGGCACGATTGACAGCGTACAGAGCTACTACGACATTTCAATGTCGCTGCTTTGCGGTGAAAACAGGAAAAAGCTTTTCGCACCCGAAAGACCGATTTACACAAAGGAAAGGGACGATATGCCCACCCTTTACGGTACCGAAGCTAAAATTAACAATTCGCTTATTGCAGACGGCTGTCAGATTAAAGGCACGGTTGAAAACTGCATCATCTTCAAGGGCGTTAAGGTTGAAGAGGGCGCTGTTGTTAAAAATTCAATTCTTATGCAGGATACCGTTATTGGCGAAGGCAGCTCCGTAAACTACATCATTGCAGATAAGAACGTAAACATTAAATCGGGGGTTGAGCTTTCAGGAGCGGCAAACTTCCCCGTAAGCCTTTCAAAAGATACACGCATTTAAAAGATACACGCATTTAAAGGAGATACACTATGAAGGTTTTATATGTTGCTTCCGAGGCACTTCCGTTTATGGCATCGGGCGGACTCGGCGACGTTGCCGGTTCCCTTCCCGCAGCTTTAAGAAAGCGCCTTATCGGCTGCCGCGTTGTTATGCCTCTTTATGACAGCATTAAACAGGAATACAAGGATAAGATGAAATTCATCACCTCCATTTCCGTTCCCGTTTCATGGAGAAGGCAGTACTGCGGAATTTTTGAAGCAAAACACAACGGAGTAATTTATTACTTCCTTGACAATCAGTATTATTTCAAGCGTGACGGAATTTACGGTCACTATGACGACGCAGAGCGCTTTGCGTTTTTCTCAAGAGCCGTTCTTGAAATTATCCCCCACCTTGACTGGAAACCGGATATTATTCACTGCAACGACTGGCAAAGCGCGCTCACACCGCTTTACTACACCTGCTACTACGCTCAGGCGCCGGGTTATGAAAACATCAAAACCGTTTTCACAATCCATAACATTCAGTACCAGGGCAAGTACGGCAACGAGCTGCTTGACGACGTGCTTGGCATAGGCCCCGAAAACTACAGCCTTATTCAGTACGACGGACTTGTTAACTTTATGAAGGCGGGCATTGAATGCGCCAACAAGGTTACAACCGTTTCGCCGACCTATGCAAAGGAAATCCTTGACCCGTGGTTCAGCCACGGACTTGACCCGATACTCAACCAGAGAAGCTGGAAGCTCTGCGGTATTCTTAACGGTATTGACACGGATAACTACAACCCCGAAACCGATAAGAATATTGAAAAGAACTACAATTCCAAAAACTTTGTTAAGGGTAAGGCGGCTTGTAAAAAGGCTTTGCAGGAGCAGATGGGAATGGCTGTACGCCCCGACGTTCCGCTTATCGGAATTGTTTCACGCCTTGCGGGCCACAAGGGCTTTGACCTTATGAAAGAGGTACTTGAAAAGAGCCTTTGGGAGCGCGACGTTCAGTACGTTGTACTCGGTTCAGGCGAATGGCAGTACGAAAGCTTCTTCCGTGAACTGCACGACAAGTATCCCGACAAGGTTGGTATATGCATAGGCTTTGTACCTGAGCTTGCGCGTAAGATTTACGCAGGCGCTGACCTGTTCTTAATGCCGAGCAAGAGCGAGCCCTGCGGACTTTCGCAGATGGTTGCCCTGCGCTACGGCACGCTGCCGATTGTACGCGAAACGGGCGGACTTAAGGACAGCATTACCGACAGCGGCGACGGCAAAGGAAACGGCTTTACATTCCAGAGCTACGACGCATACGATATGCTCGGCGCTATTTACAGAGGTATTGAAGGCTATCAGAATAAGGACGGCTGGAAAATCCTTGTTAAGCGCGCGCTTGAATGCGATATGAGCTGGGGCAAGAGCGCTAACGAATACATTAAAATGTATAAGTCGTTAATTAAAGAATAAAGCCCCGCAAAAAACATAATTAAAAAACACCGTCTGTTACAGACGGTGTTTTTTCAGTTTATAATTTCGTTTATTTCTTCGTAGTTTTGAAGTTCCTTTATTGCTTCTTCAAACGCTGCTCTGAATTCGGCTTCATATTACCGGTAAATCAAGAAATGCTTTTGCAAATTCCGCC
>JAFYGD010000008.1 GCA_017543415.1 Eubacterium sp.
ACGTGAACATCATTCTTTGCGACGGCGCTAAGCTGACAAATCCCAAAGGCATTGCCGTTTATGAAAACGAAGGCAGCCTGACGATTTACGGCCAGAGCGGCGGCACCGGCGAGCTGGTAATTGAAAAGGCGGTCGGCCACAGCAATGAAGCGGCAATCGGCGGCAAGCAGTTTAAAAACAGCGGCGTTATCACCATTAACGGCGGCACGGTAACCGCCTGCGGCGATTATGCCGGCGCCGGTATCGGCGGCGGCAACAAGAGTGGCGGCACCGTCATCATCAACGGCGGCACGGTGAACGCCAGTGGCAGCATCTATTCCTCCGCCATCGGCGGCGGCTACTACGGCAAGGGTTATGTAACGATTAACGGCGGCAAGGTGAATGCTCACGGCGTTATCGGCGGTTTCAAAAACAGCAACGGCGCCATCCGCTTAAGCTGGAACAAAGCCTCCGACAGCATCTATGCGGAAGCGTATCAGGGCAGCCTTACCCTTGTAAAGACCTTTGTGGACGAGAACGGAATGGACTACATGGCAGCGGACGCGGTGACAGCCAAGGACATTGCCTGCAAAACGCTGCTGCCGTCGGAGAAAACGGCGCACGTCTATGACGAGCCGGAATGGTCCTGGGCAGAGAATTACACCGCCGCCGTGGCGGTGTTCACCTGCACCGAATGTCAAAGACAGAAAATGATAAACGCCACTGTTACAAGCGAGGACAGGGACGGCAAGCATATCTATACGGCAACCGCCACCTTTGAGGGAAACACCTATACCGACACAAAAATGACCGCCATGCCGGCAGCGAAGGATATTTACAACCTGACCGTTACGGAAAATATTGATGTGAATATTCTTGTGGACGTAAACGGCCACGCCGCGCTCGGCGAGGAGATAGACAAGATTGTCTACACCTATCCGGATATCACCACGCAGGTGAAAAAGACGGTTACCGAAACCGTGGAAGCAGCCGACATCACCACCGACGAAAACGGCTACTTCGCAAAATCGTTCACGATGGCGATTGCCCAGGCGAACGAGCCGATTACGGCAACGATTTACTTCACGGGCGGCACAACAAAGGATATTACGGTTTCCGTGGCCGCCTACTGCGATTACATTATCACAAACGCAGCGGCGAACGGCTATTCCGATAAGCTGGTGAACCTGTGCTACGCCGTGCTGGATTACGGCAAGAACGCGGCGGATTACTTCAACTATTCCTATGATGAATATCCATCCTATAACTTACCTTCCTACTTTAACGCTGAGCCTGAAATTGACAGTAAGGCGGGAATTAAGAAGGGAAGCGTAGTAACAGGAATCGCTTCAACGCAGATGTTTATTCTGTCTAAGGCTACGATGCGCCTTACCTTCAGGGACGACCTCAGCTCCGTAGAAGTAGTAAGTGCGAAGATAGGCGAAAAAGCGCTTACCGCCGAAAAGGTAAAGAACAACGGCAAGGACGCAGTGGACATCAGCGGCATTTATGCAACGGAACTCAGCAAGCCGATGATTCTTGAGCTTTCGGACGGAACAAAGGTACAGTATTCCGCAACGGATTGGGCAAAGAGCATTCTGACACACAGCACAAACGCAAAATCCAAAGCGCTTGCAAAATCGCTTTACTTCTACAGCAAGGCTGCTAATGATTACTTTGCATAAAGGAGGTATATGATGAACGATTATATGTATCAGGAACCTGAATTCAAGGTAATTAAATACAAAAGTCAGGATGTTATTACTACATCGGGCACCATAACGCCACCGTGGGGCGGTGAAGAAGTAACAAACCCCGAATTCCCTGAGATTGGGCTATAAAAAAAATCACATAAAAAATTACACATTACAATTTAGGGCTCGGAGTTACCGCTCCGAGCCTTAAACTTTTCGAAAAACAGAACAGGCGTGCCTGCCCCATATATACGGTTTTAAGCTCTCCCTTAGTAATTCCTCCGATTGTTGATATTTATATAACAAACCATATGAATACACAAATCAAATATTTTAATTCTGCCTTTATTGACATTGCCTGTTTTCTTTGATACTATACAGTTGTTATAATGTGTAAAACGTTTTTTTGAAAGGAGCTTGCTATGAATTACCGCAATTTCGGCAAAACGGGAGAAAGGATTTCCGCGCTCGGTTTCGGCTGTATGAGGCTTCCCGAAAATGAGGAGGGCGACAAGCATTTTATCGTTCAGGAAAAGGTTGACGAAATGCTCGCCTGCGCTTTTGAAAACGGAGTCAACTATTTTGACACCGCGCCCCATTACTGCAACCACAACAGCGAAGCTGCGGTAGGCCATGCCGTTAAGAGCTTCCGCGATAAAATACTTATTTCAACCAAATGCCCCATGGACGACGATTTGACTCAGGAAAAATACCGCCGTCTGCTTGAAAGAAGCCTAACGCGGCTTGACACGGACCATATTGATTTTTATCATTTCTGGGGAATCAACCGCGATAAGTTTGAAAGGCTGATACTGAAAAACAACCTTCTTGAAGCGGCTGCAAGGGCTAAAGAGGAAGGTCTGATTCGCCATATTTCCTTTTCCTTCCATGACGACCCGGGCGTGATTAAGCTGATTATCAACACTTCCGAAAAAGAAGGCGTTAAAATGGAATCAATGCTCTGCCAGTACAACCTGCTTGACCGCTCAAACGAGGAAATGATTAAATATGCAAACGAAAAAGGGCTCGGCACGGTTGCAATGGGGCCCGTCGGCGGCGGAAGGCTCTCCGCCCCCACAGACCTTTACAGCAAGCTAACCGGCAAGCCCGCTATAGCAACCTACGAGCTGGCGTTTAAATTCTGCCTGGGCAACCCGAACCTTAACTGCGCTCTTTCCGGAATGCAGGATATTGATATGGTACGCAAAAACACTAAGGTTGCTTCCGACAGCGCGGCTTTTTCCGAGGAGGAGTGGCAGCAGCTCGGGCTGGCTATGGAGGAAATTAAAAAGTTTTCAGAGCTTTACTGCACGGGCTGTAAATACTGCCAGCCCTGCCCTATGGAAATTAATATCCCGCGCCTTTTTGAAATGTATACCTACTACAACGTTTACGGCTTAAAGGACCACGCAAAGCATATGATGAAGGAATATATAAAGAAAGGCGGCAAAACCTTCGAGCACTGCATAGACTGCGGAGCCTGCGAGGATAAGTGCCCGCAGCACCTTGCAATCCGCGAAAACCTTGAAAAGGTATGCAATCTCCTCGGCGAATAACATATAATTAAAAGCCCTCTTTTGAGGGCTTTTGTTTATGCAATTATGTTGCATTGCTTTGTTTTATGATTTATAATAGAGTTCTGAATAGTTTTATGAGGTGTACTTGTCATGTCAATGATAAAATGTCCTGTATGTGATAAAAAGATAAGCGATAAAGCAGTATCCTGTCCTGTATGCGGATATGTTATTCCAAAATCACAAAACAACTTCTGCGGTGAATGCGGTGCTTCTTTGCCGGCAGGTGCAACGATTTGCCATAATTGCGGATGTCCTGTTGAAGCCGCATCTGCAAACGGAAAACATTCACAGCAGCTTGAGGTAACAATTAACAAAAGCAGCAAAAGCAAAAAAGGAATTATTGCCTGCATTGTTCTTGTTCTTGTTATTGCAGGCGGATGGCTTTTATTCTCACAATTACAAGCATATCTATATAATGACACTTTACGGGAAACTATCAGCTTGATTGCTGCCGGTTCGGTTGAAGCTGAAGAAGCAGGCGGACTGATACACGATGTTTGGTATAATACAATTTTCAATGAAAGCGATTCAGAAACAGACAAATATACAAAAAATGCATTCGGTGATTTCAACGACGATTTTAACGATTCACTTGAAACCCTGTATGCCGACCCGGAATTCACTGAAAAAATAGAATCAATAGAAAGCAATCAGGACGATGTTGTCAGCAACATGAAAGAGCTGACCAATCCTCCCGATAAGTACAAAGAAGCTTATGCTTCGTTAAAAACTCTGTATTCCGATTATATGGAATTTTCAAATCTGGTTCTTGAACCGTCAGGAAAAAATATATTTACATATACCGAAAGCTTCAATAACTGCGAAGAAAAGCTGGGAAAAGACCTTGAAGCTGTAAGGCTGTATTTCTGACGCTTAACCTTGATGGCATAACTAAAAGGCAGACGAATGCTCGTCTGCCTTTAATTGTTTATGTTTTTATGCCTTCCAGAGGCTGTGAAGGTTGCAGTAAGCGTACGCTGCTTCAACCTTTTCCCCTTCGCAAAGAGCGAAGCAGGCCTTCGGCGCGTCGCCGGGGTTAAGCGGCTTTCTCTGGTTGCCCTTGTCGGTGCTGATTGCAATCCACTCAATGTAGTGCTCGGGAGCCATGGGATGTTCAACCTCGCCTACGGTTACCGTTACTGCGTTTCCGTTTACTTCAACAACGGGAACGTGCTTTTCAACAGCAGCGTCTGTAGTTCCGGGTATGATTTCGCTCATTTTTTCGCCGCAGCACATAATCGGCACGGGGCTGTCCTTTACAACGGCAACAATTTTACCGCAGTGCTTACAGATATAAAACTTCATTTTTAAAACTCCTTTTTCTTTTATTATATCATAATAACCGACGCTTTTCAACGCAAAACGGCGTATTGTCATTTTTAAAAATCTGTGTTATAATAGTTTTTAGACAATCATTGATTAATTTGGAGGTGCAGTATGAAGTACGCCGGTTGGGCATTTCTGGCGGTGTTCGTTATTTCAACCGCCGTTCACCTTTACGCTTCGCTGAAAAAGGATATGAAGCTGAGGAACATTACAAAACCGTTTATTCTTCTTTCCCTGCTCGGCTTTTACGTTCTTGAGGCAAGCTTTGTTTCTGTATTCATAATACTTGCGCTTGCTTTCAGCTGGCTGGGCGACGTTCTGCTTATGCCGAAAGGAACAAAGTGGTTCACGGCAGGCGGAATTGCGTTTATGATAAGCCACGCGTTTTTCATAGCGGGCTACTGCAGGGATATTGTTTTTACGGCAATCCCCGTCTGGCTGATTGCCGCCCTCGGCGCGTTCTTCGTCATAACGGTAGGCTACATATTCTCAAAGCTTAAGCCTCATCTGCCGAAGGCGCTGTTTTACCCGATGTTTTTATACCTTCTGATTAACGGCGCAATGAACTGCTTTGCAATTTTCCGCTGCGTAAGCAATCCCACGGCGGCAACAATTACAACCGCAATAGGCGCGGCGCTGTTCTTCATTTCCGATTCTTCCCTGTTCTTCGTTCGCTTTAACAAGGAAAGCAGGATGAAAACCCATTTTATTGTAATGCTTACATATTCAATCGGGGAGTTCCTGATTGTTTTAGGTCTTTTATAAAAAAGGAGGCAAATTATGAAATACTATCTTTATAACTCCAGGGCGAATAACGGCATTAAGCCCAACGTTCCAGCAGGTACCGAGCTTGTTGACGCGGTAGGAATCGACTACCCCGCTTACCTTGCGGGCCTTAACGCTGACGACGAGGTTGTGCTTGTCGGCGGAGACGGAACGGTAAACTATTTTATCAACGCGGTTAAGGGCGTTGAAATCAAGAATAACATTTACCTTTTCGGCTGCGGAACGGGCAACGATTTCCTTACGGACATAGGCAAGGCTCCCGAGCAGGAGGTGCTTCTTAACCCGTACCTTGAAAAGCTCCCCACCGTTTATGTTAACGGACTTGAAAAGCTTTTCATCAACAATATGGGCTTCGGCATTGACGGCTACTGCTGCGAGGTTGCGGACAAAATAAAGGAAACGAACCCGCAGGAAAAAATCAACTATTCCGGCATTGCTATCAAGGGGCTGCTGTTCCACTTCAAGCCCTGCCATGCAGAGGTTACAGTTGACGGAACCAAGTACGAATTTGACAACGTATGGATTGCTCCTACAATGAAGGGTAAGTACTACGGCGGCGGAATGGATATGGCGCCTGACCAGGACCGTTTTTCAAACAAGCTGACCGTGGTTGTTTACCACTGCAAGTCAAAAATCAAGGCGCTTATGGCTTTCCCGTCAATTTTCAAGGGCGAGCACCTTGCAAAAACGGATATAGTCAAGGTATTCACGGGCAACGAAATAAACGTTAAATTCTCACGCCCCTGCGCTGCGCAGATTGACGGCGAAACCGTTTTAAACGTAAGCGAATACACCGCAGTTCAGCCTGAATAATATAACAAAAAACACCGCTTGGGAGAGCCTTCGTAAAGAAGGTTCTCCCAATTAAATTAATCCTTGCGGATTAGTGAAATATTCTTTCAGAATATGAAATTGCTTCGCAATGAAATACGCCTGCGGCGTATGTAGGATTAATTTGATTTCATATTGAGCACAGCGAGATATTTCACAATTTGCTCTGGCAAATTATTTCATATTGCGCAGCAATATTTCATTAATGAAAGACCGTTCCTTTTTCGGTCTGTTTTTCTGTAACTCTTGTCAAGAAGAACGCAATGGCACGTTTGACATTTTATATCAAAAGTACGTTGCTTCTAAAGAATGAAGCAATTATATTTATTGAATTATTAGTGCTGAATCCTTCACCCGCGATTACGATAAAATCAACAAGATGTTTGAAAGAATAACGAGCAAGAAATAAACAACAGCCTTCGGTTAATCCGAAGGCTGTTTTGTCTAATTATTCTTTTTGTAGCATTCACCGTTATTTTTTGTGAAACATATATCCACAAACAATTCAGGATGACTTTTGCTTAATCGTCTTAACCTCGCTGCTTCATTATACAGCAGGCGAGCGTATTCTCTTCCGTTTATAGCTATTTCCTTACATTCACTTTTACGAGATTTGTATTCAAAAGCGTTTTTATATAAACCGTGAATATATGTATTCCTTTTTGTTATCCATGCAGATAAAAACTGCTTTTTATAGAAAAAACCATCTTTTATCTTGGAGCGTTTGAATACTTCAGGGTGCTTGTTTCTCGTTTCTTTAATACATAAAATTCTTTGAGAAATATTGACATTCTTTCTCTCACTAAAAGGCAACTCTTTATTACACGGCAAACCGAGAACGCCGCAGATTATTTCGAGTCTGCTCTCTATTGCTGCGTACTCCAAAAAGATTGCTTCCAAATAAAAACCATTTTCGATAGCGCAATCGCACTTGTCAAAAAAGTCTTTATGCATTCTAACTTGCTCTTGCTTCAATTCTTTGTCGTCCATATAATTCTCGTCATCACCAATCAATATCATCATAAGAAAAATGGCGAATTTATATCAATCCAAGACTTTTAGCGTATGCAAACAGGCATATTCCTGCTACGATTCCAATAACAAGTATAATAACTGCATATTTTTTAGGGCGTGCATATTGTTCCTTTTTAATTGCTTCAACATTTATTATTGGAATATTATAATTAGGCTCATATTTTTTAATTTTATTTGCATAGGTCTTTATTATTTCTGATTCAACGTTTACGTATTCACTAATTAATCCAAATTCATTAATAATAGTTTTACTATTTTTTATAGCTTCTTCCCAAACGTTTACAGGAGTTGCATCTGCAAAGTCATCTCCAAAAACAGACACTATACTATCTCCAAAACTATAGAGAATACCATTTAAAGTTTTTGCACGTGAATAGAAAGCAGCAGTGGAGTTGCCTTGTAATAAATTTGCTTTATAATAGCTTTTTGAATAATTATATCCTATTAAAACATAAGCACACAAATCACTAGCAATATCCGCTAGACATTTCTCAACTTGTTCTTTTTCAATAACACTTGTTTTTAATAGTTGTAATGATTCTTTAACACAATTCTCTATTTTTTTACAAGCACTTTCTATTTCTGAAATCTGCAAACTAAATAGATCAAGAAAACAAGAATAAAAACAAGCTTCCCAACTTGTTGGGTCTTTTAACAATATATCATTATAAAAACCAACAGCCTTTTCATATTCTTCATTATCTTTAGCACGTCTTGCAAGAACAAACAAATTCTTAATTGCCTCGGTATTGTCAATTGATACTTCGCCACGATGTTCTACAACGATTTTTTCTTGAATAATCTTTGTGCCGCAGTAGTTACAAAAGCCAAACTCCCTGTTTTCATCAATCTCAACATTTGCTCCACAACTAGGACATTTAACTGGAAGCATTCCCATATTTTTATTCTCCTTTTCATTAATAAAAAATGCGTACAGCCGAAACTGTACGCCAAAAACGCAGCTCCAACTGTCGCCAAACACTTTACAACTACCACAAACAATAGTATGCAAATAAGAGCCTGCATTTTTATCAGATGATAAAAATGCACACTAATGCTTGTGGATTAAAAATAAAGTATTTGGCACTTACATTGTAGCATAATATAATATTTATTTCAATGAAATAATCTTTTCATAATTTATAAGGCGATTTTCGGCAAAAAGTATTGAACTACGCTTGGGAAATATGCGAGTCAGTTGTTCAGTTTTTCGCGTTCGTACATTTTACCATTTAAAGTTTTATATCAAAGACGGCAAATAAAAAAAGACGAGGAGTAAACCCTCGCCTTATAAATAGCTGTTTAAAACCTAACCTTCTTTATGTAGGACGCCCCTTCGGCGGTGTTTTTGTTTTGTTAACCAATTATCTTTGTCAGAAGGTCTTTTCAATAATCAGCTCAACCTTTGAGCCGTTAATGCGCACCTTAACCTCGTCTGCAAGGCTTGCAACTATTGAACGTTCCAGCTCGTCCCATTCGTCTTCTTTCATCTGAGCCTTATAATTGCTGAGCGTCCATTCGTTGAAAGTAACGCTTCCGACCGGCTCAACTATGCCAAGACTTACCGCGTCCGAATAACCGCTTTCCATGGTATTGATAGCTGATTCAAAGGCGGACTTAACCTTTGCCATAAAGCCTTTAACGTCGTTTTTACCGCTTGTTGATACGGAAAGCAGCTTTTCCCTTTTCGCTGCGTTCATAGCCGTCTGCGTAAGCAGGTGGAGCTGATAATCGTTGTCCTCTGCCTCAATCCAGAAATCCGATTCAAGCTCGCCCGTAAGGTTCTGAACCATTCCCATAAGCTCTTCGGTAAAAAGGCGAAGGTGAATTGCGTCCTTTTTATCAAGCTTTTTAAATGCGGCAACGCCCTCTGCCTGTGAAAGCGCGGCTTCAATTCCGTTTCCGTCGCCGGTAATATGAATAACGTCAGATTTCATAGCTTTTCTCCTTTTGACTTTCGGTTATTGTCTTACTCCCTTTTACAAGGGAGTTCTTTATATATATATTATGCCGTTTGAACTTTGTTTTCTTTTCTCTTTCTGCCGGCGTAAACTATTCTTCAAACTTTTCACGGTTAATCCAGAGCCCGAGAGCGGGGTTGGGGATATAGTAAATCTCCTCTCCGTCAACCGTATTGTAACCGTATTTCAGTTCGTTAGGGTTGTATTTCTTTGCAAGCTCGTCATAGTCAGCCGCGTTGAATCCTGCCGAGGCGATTTCCTCTTTGGTAATATTCTTAACGGCGTAGGTTATTGTAAACCTGCCGTCCGAAGAGCCGTGAATAAGGTGCGCCGCGGCGCCCATATTTTCACGCAGGTCGGCGTTTTCGGGCTTTCTGAACTCCTCAAGGGTATGAAGCCTTCCGCGGTAGCCGTACTTACGGATAAGCGCGTCAACCGTATCGTCCTCGCCGAAGCGCTCGACGCCCGGGGCAAGGATAATAAGCTCGCCGCCGTCAGCCATAGCCATTCTTGTACGGTAAACGGCCTTGTTGCCGAGCCAGGTGCTTTTGAATTCGGAGGGGTCAAGGTAAACAACGCATTTTTTAAGCCCGTGCTCAACAAAATCAATATTCTTCTTCTGCGCAAGCTTTACAGCGTTTGTAAGGCATTCCCTGCCCTCGCCGATAAACAGCCCGTGGGTGTGAATGTTTCCGCCGGGCGCGGTTGTAACGGTAAGCACGAACATAATGGGGCGCTCGCTTAAGAAATGCTCCATACCGTAATCGAACATCCTGCGGACGGGCGTGAAGTCCTTGCCCATCATACGCTCCATACCGTAAACAGCGCCTACCATATGGGATTTATTAATCATTTCACTTCCGCCGACGCCCACAAAAAGGTTTTTGGAGTGGTTAGCCATACCGATAACCTCATGCGGCACAACCTGGCCCGGGGAAATGATAAGGTCATAGCTTTCGTCCAGCACAAGGCGGTTTACCTCCGCGTTTACGGGCTCGTCCCATAGTCCCTCCGTGATTTCACTAAGGAAGCTTTCCGGAATTTCGCCGAGCCTGACAACGTCCGTACGCCAGTTGTGAACGAGCATTTTTTCATACGGAATATCGCCGAACATCGCGTTCCACTGCTCTTTCGTCACGGCAACGTGGGTGCCCAGCGCAGGCATAATGTCAACCTTTACTCCCTGTTCGGTAAGAGCATGGTAATAAACGTTGGTTATATAACCCGCGTTTGAATGAAAGCGCGTGAAATCAGGCGGAAGGATAAGAACCTTTTTAAGCTCTCTGCCCTCAAGCGATTCAAGAAGGGCTTTCTTTATTTCCTCCTGCGTTAAGCCGCTTTCGGTTTTTGCAATCAGATATATATCTTTCATAGTCTGTTCTCCAGAAGAAGATTAATTGCCTTTGCAACGCCGCCGCAGTTACAGTCGTCCGTAACATAATCCGCAGCCTTTTTTACCTCGTCATAAGCGTTGCCCATTGCAACGCCAAGTCCCGCCGCTTTCAGCATTGTAATATCGTTGG
>JAFYGD010000064.1 GCA_017543415.1 Eubacterium sp.
CCCTCTTACAGACTAACATTTTATGATATTATATCATTATTGTAAAACTTTATCAATATATAATAAAACGCTCGGATTGCTCCGGGCGTTTAAGTTTTTGTTTATTAATTATTTGCTTGCCTCTTCAACGGCAACTGCGCAGGCAACGGTAGCACCAACCATCGGGTTGTTACCCATGCCGATTAAGCCCATCATTTCAACGTGTGCGGGAACTGAGGACGAACCTGCAAACTGAGCGTCGGAGTGCATACGGCCCATGGTATCTGTCATACCGTAGGAAGCCGGACCTGCAGCCATATTATCGGGGTGAAGGGTTCTGCCCGTGCCGCCGCCGGATGCTACTGAAAAATACTTCTTACCCTTTTCCACGCATTCCTTCTTGTAAGTACCTGCAACGGGGTGCTGGAAACGGGTCGGGTTGGTTGAGTTACCGGTAATGGAAACGTCAACGCCTTCCTTCCACATAATTGCAACGCCCTCTGTTACGTCGTTTGCGCCGTAGCAGTTAACCTTTGCGCGAAGGCCGTCTGAATATGCCTTGCGGAATACTTCCTTAACCTCGCCGGTGTAGTAATCCATTTCGGTTTCAACGTAGGTAAAGCCGTTGATACGTGCAATAATCTGTGCAGCGTCCTTGCCGAGACCGTTAAGGATAACGCGAAGCGGCTGCTTTCTAACCTTGTTTGCCTTTTCTGCAATACCGATTGCGCCTTCGGCAGCAGCAAAGCTTTCGTGACCTGCAAGGAAAGCGAAGCATTCGGTTTCATCTTCAAGAAGCATTTTGCCGAGGTTACCGTGGCCGAGACCTACTTTTCTCTGGTCGGCAACGGAGCCGGGGATACAGAAAGCCTGAAGACCCTCGCCGATTGCAGCGGCAGCGTCAGCAGCTCTTGTGCAGCCCTTCTTAAGCGCGATTGCACAGCCTACGGTGTAAGCCCACTTTGCATTTTCAAAGCAAATCGGCTGAATACCTTCGGTAATTTTGTAAGGGTCAAAGCCTTTTGCCTGACAGATTTCTCTGCATTCTTCAATTGATTTAATATCGTATTTTGCGAGAACAGCAAGGATTTGCTTTTCTCTTCTTTCATATGATTCAAATAAAGCCATTTTCAAATCCTCCTGTTATTATTCTTTTCTCGGGTCAATAACGCGAACTGCGTCGTCAACTCTGCCGTACTGTCCCTGAGCCTTTTCAAAAGCGGTGTTAGCGTCGTCGCCGGCTTTGATAAAGTCCATCATCTTGCCGAAGTTAACAAACTTGTAGCCGATGATTTCGTCATCCTCGTTAAGAGCGATGCCGGTGATATAACCGTCTGTCATTTCAAGATAACGCGGACCCTTTGCGATTGTTCCGTAAAGGGTACCAATCTGTGAACGAAGACCTTTGCCGAGGTCCTCAAGGCCTGCGCCGATTACAAGACCGCCTTCGGAAAATGCAGACTGGGTACGTCCGTAAACAATCTGAAGGAAAAGCTCTCTCATAGCGGTGTTGATAGCGTCGCATACAAGGTCGGTATTAAGCGCTTCAAGAATTGTTCTTCCGGGAAGAATTTCACTTGCCATAGCCGCAGAATGGGTCATACCGGAACAGCCGATTGTTTCAACAAGAGCTTCCTGAATAACGCCCTCTTTAACGTTAAGTGTAAGCTTGCAGGTTCCCTGCTGGGGAGCGCACCAGCCGATACCGTGAGTAAAGCCGGAAATATCGCTGATTTCCTTAGCCTTAACCCACTTAGCCTCCTCCGGAATCGGAGCAGCGCCGTGAGCAACGCCCTGAGCAACGGGGCACATCATTTCAACTTCGTGTGAATAAACCATTTTTAAAACTCCTTTCAAAGTTTAATTCGCGTATATTATAATAAATTCGGGGTGAATATTCAAGCGTTATTTAATAATGTTACTTATTTGACAAATTTATAAGTTAAAGATATAATACTTTTATCTATAATTGTTAATAATTAGTTTCTTGACAACAGAGATTTATATTGATATTATTATTTAAATTCAACAAAACGGAGTGGTTTGATGAGAGATATTGAAAGCCTTTGCGCTAACTGCTTTGAGGAGCTCAGCGAGGGCGCAGTTTGCGCAAATTGCGGATATGATAACGATACGGCGGTGGATTTTACCCTGCTTCAGCCAAAAAGCGAGCTGCTTGAAAGGTACGTAGTCGGCGCAGTTGCAAGCACGGAAAGTGATTCCGTAACCTATTCGGGTTATGACAAACAGCTTGATAAAAGAATACTTATAAGGGAATTTTACCCCAAGGGAATGGTAAGCCGCCTTGAAGGCAGCAGCGAAATTCACGTTCGCCAGAAGTACGTTGACGTAATTGATAAGTACAAAAACGAATTCTTCACGCTCTGGACAACCCTTCAGAAAATGCATTCTCTTTCAGCGGCTACTCCCGTTTACGATGTTTTTGAGGAAAATGCAACCGTATATGCAATTATTGAATATATGGAGTGTATTCCGCTTCGCGAATACCTTTTAAGAAACGAAGAGGGTTATATTTCCTGGGATACCGCAAGGCTTATGTTTATGCCCGTGCTTACAACTATTGAAGCGCTTCACAACAACGGCATAATCCACGGTACAATCACTCCGGATAATCTTGTACTCTGCCGTGACGGCAAGGTAAGGCTTAAGGCTTTTTGTATTCAGGACTGCAGCGATATTACAAGCGATTTTGAATTCGTTTCAAGTGACGGCTACACAGCCATTGAGCAGTATGAAAACAGCCATAAAATCTGCCCGGCAACGGATATTTACGCTTTTACCGCCTGTATTTACAGGGCGCTTGTAGGAACAAATCCTCCCGCCGCCCCTGCAAGAGAGGCTAACGATAAGCTCATGATACCCAACTCCATTGCCGAAACTATTCCGATTCATGTAATCAAGGCAATGGGCAACGGACTTCAGATTTACCCTGAAAAAAGAATCAGGAACATTTCCGATTTCCGCGAATTCCTTGACGCGGCTCCCGCCGTTAAAGCACAGGGCTCGGGCGTTGGCTCTCCCGCGGAGGACAAGCCTAAATACGATTACGCAAAGCTTGCGGAGCCTGAAAAGAACGTCGGAACAAGAATTGCAATTATCGTTCTTTCAATTCTTATTATACTTGCTATTGCAGCAGGCTTTTACGTAGTTAAGTATACCGACCTGCTCGGAAACAAGGAAACCCAGCCCGCTTCAACAACGGTGCTCAAAACCTATCAGGTGCCGAATTTTGCAAATAACGGCTATACCCAGAGCGATGTTGAAAGCAACGGCGCATGGAATCAGCAGTTTAAATTCACATTTAATGCAGATTATTCTAAAAACGTTGAAGAGGGTATAATTTTCAAGCAGAATATTGAGCCCGGCGAAACCGTAAGCGAGGGAACGGAAATCGTTCTTACCGTCAGCAAGGGAATTCAGACCGTTGAAATTCCCGATGTCGGCAACCTTGCAATTGAGGAAGCGACGGCAACTCTTGAAGGGCTCGGATTTAAGGTTTCAACCGTTGAGGTTTATAATGACGGAAGCCATACGCCCCATACCGTAAAGGCGCTCAACGGCTCCGCGCCCGCGGTTGGTGAAACCGTTGCGGTAGGCGAGGAAATTATTCTTCAGGTTTACGGCGAGGTTCAGACGACCGCCGCACCCGAAACCACAACCGAAAAACCACAGGATTAACTATAAAGAGCGGAGAATTTTCCGCTCTTTTTTATTTTTGTTGCAACACTTTGGCGAATATTTTATACTTAACATATGAAAGCTTTCAAACGGTGGTGATTTGATGGATGAAAAGCAGTTAGTGCTTAATGCAAAAAACGGCGATAAGGACGCTTTCTGCTCCCTTTATTCGCTGTATAAGAACAGGCTTTACAGGTATGCTCTTTACCGTCTCGGCACTCCCGAGGACGCGGAGGACGCTGTTTCGGACTGCGTGCTTTCAGCCTTTAAGCAGATGGATAAAATAAAAAGGCCGGAGGCGTTTTCCTCATGGCTGTTTACAATCCTGCGCTTTTCCTGCAATGCAATAATTAACCGTCAGGCAATCAGCCGCAAGACAGCCGATATTGACGAAATGGCTGAAACCCTCAGTGTAAGCGATGAAAGCATAACCGAAAAAACAGAGCTTCACCAGGCGCTTGATATCCTAACGGATGACGAAAGAGAAATAGTTCTTATGTCGGTAGTGCTCGGGCTTAACAGCAAAGAGGTTGCAAAAATTACTGATTACACCTCGGGCGCGGTACGCTCAAAGCTCTCGCGCTCCCTTAAAAAGATGAAGGATTTTTTGGGTGATTGATATGAAAAACGATTTTGATTTTATAAAAGAAAAATTTGACAGTGATAATATTACCGCTCCCGAAAGCTTAAGCGAAAACGCGGTAATGGAAAAGCTTAATAATGCGGAGGAAAAGCCGGTTATTAAGGTTAAATCAAATAATAACAGGAGCTTTATTAAAGGCTTTGTTGCCTGTGCCGCCTGCTTTGCAGTTGTTGCGGTTTCACTTTCCGCGGTGCATTTTTCAAAGCAGCCGAAGGTTATCAGCCCGTCGCCTGCAAGCAATGAAGGTATTGTTGCCTACGCAAGCTATGACGAATTAATTGAAACGGTTAAAAAAGCCGAAAAGGAAAACAAAACGTATTACGGCGGCTTTCTTTCAAAAAGCAAAGCTGCAGACGGAGAGGTAGCTATGGAAAGCGCTGCCGATTCCGCAAACACGGTCGGCGCAACCGAAAGCGCGCCGGAAAGCTTTGCTTCAACCAACAAGCAGGTTGAAGCCGTTGACGAGGCGGATATTGTTAAAACAGACGGAAAATATATTTATTATGTAAACGATTCCGAGCGCAACAGAATACTGATTTATTCCGCAAAGGACGGCAAAACCGAGCTTGTTTCAAAAATTGTTCCCGATGATTATGAAACTTATTTCAGTGAAATATTTATCAGCGGCGACAAGCTAATTGCTGTAGGAACAAGAACCGTATATGAAAAAGAGGGTAAAAGCAAAAGAGAAGGCGACGTCATATACTATGACGGTGTTGAGCGCGGAGCTTACGCATTTGTTTATACCTATGATATTAGCAACAGGGAAAAGCCCGAGCTTGTTGACACATATGAGCAAAGCGGAAGCTATTCCTCCTCCCGTATGATAGATTCCTGCGTTTATCTTATTTCAAATTACGGAAGATGGTATTACTACGGACTTAAAAACAGTGAGTTCATTCCCTGCGCAACGGGCGAGGACGGCAAAACCGATAAGCTGCCGATAGAAGACATCTGCGGTATTGACGGAACTCAGGCAACCTCTTACAGCGTTATCGGTGCGGTGGATACAAAGAGCGGCAAAGCCGCAAAGAAAACGAAGGCTCTGCTCGGCGTTAACAACCAGATTTACTGTAACGAAAAGAACCTTTATCTTACGGGTACCTATTATAAAAACGATACCGAATACACCCGCATAGTCAAGTATTCGGTTAACGGTACGAATATTGAACTTAAAGCCACGGGCAAGGCAAAGGGCAGCGTTAACGACCAGTTTTCAATGGATGAAAAGGACGGCAACCTCCGTATAGCTTTGACGGATTACCGCTGGGGCGATGAAAAGGACAGGAACTACCTTTATGTTCTTAACAAAAACCTTGAAATCATAGGTCAGACCGAAGGCTTTGCAAGAAACGAGCATATTGAGGCGGTTCGCTTTATCGGCGATACGGCTTATGTAATTACCTTTGAAAGAACGGACCCGCTGTTCATTATTGACCTTAAAAATCCGAAGGAGCCGAAAATTACCGGCGAGGTTAAAATTGACGGCTTTTCCTCACAGCTTCTTCCCGTTGACGAAAACACAATGCTCGGCATAGGCTTCTGCACAAGCGAAGAGGAATTCGGAATTGTACGCGACGGAGTTAAGCTTGCGCTCTTTGATATAAGCGATAAAAACGAGCCGAAGGTGCTTGACGAATATGAGCTCAGAAATTCAGACAGCGAAGCGCAGTATAACCACAAGGCGATTACAATTAACCCCGACAGCGGCTACTGGGCAATCCCGATTGAAAGCTATTACAGCTATGAGGACGAGGACTATGCCGACGAATACGAAAACGGCGCTCTTGAAATCAGGATTAAGGACGGAAAGCTTGAGGTTAAAAACCATAAAATTGACGCGGACGAATATGCAACGCGCTGCACATATATCGGCAGTTACCTTTACGTTCTTACAGGGGAAAGCAAAAACGTTTATTCCTTTGAAATTCAGTGATAATAAAAAGGCGGATAAAGATTCTTTATCCGCCTTTTTGTATTGAAAATGTCTTATAGAAGTGGTAATATACCCTTGAGGTGATAATATGAGCGATGATAAAAGGGTTTATTTTGAACCGAACGTTCAGCCGTCCGGAGGTAAAAAGAGCGGGGCTATAATTCTTATTGTAATCGCAATAGCGCTTATTGCAGGCGCGGTTGCGGCGGGCGGTTTTTTCATTGTTAAAAACCTTGATAAAATTAAGAATTTTGAACCGAAGCTTCCCCAAAACAAATATTCTTCCTTTTCGGAATACGGTTATTCAACGGGCGACGGCGAGGTAAGTGCCGACAAGCTCAGCGGCATTGACGTTGACTGGGTTGGCGGAAAAA
>JAFYGD010000065.1 GCA_017543415.1 Eubacterium sp.
GCTCAACGGAAACACCTTGTCAATAGCGGTTATTGCGCTTGCAGCATTCTCCGTTCTTGTATATTTCCTTCACTTTAAGCTTACAAAGGAAAGAGTACAGCTTCCCGCAAAGCAGGCTGAAAAGAAGTACAATCTCTTTAAAACAATTAAAGACCTTTTCTCAAACGCACCGTTCATTATCCTTTGCATCGTTTCAATGCTTCTTATCGCATTCCAGATGTATTATCAGACGGCGTTTAACTACCTGTTCAAGGATTACTTTGCAAAGCCCGGTCTTTATGCCGTTGTAACCGTATGCACTTACGGACCAATGGCAATCTTTCTTCCGTTTATGGGTAAGCTTATCGTTAAGTTCGGTAAAAAGGAGCTCTGCGCCATCGGTCTCGGCTTTGCCGCAATCGTTAATGTTCTTCTGTTTGTGATAAGAGGAACTGCGCTTGCTCATAATCCATATATATTCCTTGCGTTCACCTTCTTCTCTGGTATGGGCCAGACCTTCCTTGTTCTGGAGGTATGGGCGCTTGTAATGGACGTTATTGATTACCATGAGCTCAGAACGCACAGAAGGGAAGAGGGAACCGCGTATTCGCTCTACTCCTTTACCCGTAAGCTCGGCCAGACTCTTGCCGGAGCCGGTGTTCCTGTTCTTCTTAAGGTAATCGGCTATGATACTGAACGTGTAGGTTTAGGTCAGTCCAAGGAAGTGCTTGACAAGCTTTATGATATTTCAACGCTTGTTCCTGCAATTACGCTCGGCGTAATGTGTGTTCTTCTTACCTTCTTTTACTCGCTTTCAAAGAAAAAGCTTGCCGTTGTTCACGAGCAGCTTGCTCAGGTCCGCGAGCTTGAAGAGCAAGGCGAATAATTCAATAATTCAGAGGGGGCGAAAGCCCTCTCTTTTTTATTAGAATATATGAGAAATTGAACATATAAAAATTAGATTGACAAAAGTAATTACTTATTATAAATTATTCTTTGAAATTAATTTAAGAGGTAATTTATATGAAAAAGCTTGCGGCAGTTTTATTGGCGGTTGTATTGGTTGTTTTAACCTTCACTGCCTGTTCCGGAGGAACACAGAAGGCTGAAAATAACGACGGTAAAATCAAGGTTGTTACAACAATTTTCCCGGTTTACGACTGGGTAAAAAACATTGACGCTGACGGAGCCTGTAACGTTTCTTTTCTTCTTAACAGCGGAGCAGACCTTCACTCCTATCAGCCCACAGCGGACGATATGGTAAAAATTGCAGACTGCGACTTGTTTATCTATGTCGGCGGTGAAAGCGATAAATGGGTGGAAGACGCGCTGAAAAACGCAGTAAATAAGAATATGGTTGTTGTTAACCTCCTTGACGTTCTTAAAGACAGAATTAAAGAAGAGGAGCTTAAAGAGGGTATGCAGGCTGAGGAAGAGGAAGAAGCTGAAGAGCCCGAATAGGACGAGCATATCTGGTTATCACTTAAAAACGCTTCCGTCTGCGTTAGCGCTATATCAGACGCCCTTTGCAAAGCTGACAGTAATAATTCGGAAAAATACAAGCTTAACGCAAAGGCGTATAACGATAAGCTTTCCGCCCTTGACAAGCAGTATTCGGAAGCTGTTAAAACCGCAAAGAACAAAACGCTTGTTTTCGGCGACCGCTTCCCGTTCAGATACCTTGTAGACGATTACGGACTTGATTATTACGCCGCTTTTGTAGGCTGCTCGGCTGAAAGCGAAGCAAGTTTTGAAACTATTACCTTCCTTGCAAACAAGGTTGACGAGCTTAATCTCAACTATGTAATGACTATTGAAAACAGCGATAACAAGCTTGCAAACACAATAGTTGAAAACACCGAGAATAAAAACGCTGAAATTTTTGCTCTTGATTCGCTTCAGAATACCACCGAAGCGGAAGCAACAAGCGGCAAGACTTATATTGAAACTATGGAAAGCAATCTGAACGTACTTAAAATTGTACTTAACTGAGGAATTATGGCTATATTAAAATGTGAAAATTTAACCCTCGGCTATGACGGCAGAGCGGTTGTTGAAAATCTTAATTTTGAAATAAACAGCGGCGATTACCTATGTATTGTAGGTGAAAACGGCTCGGGTAAAAGCACGCTAATGCGTACTCTTTTAAATCTTCAAAGCCCCATTTCGGGAAATATTGAAACAGGCGAAGGGCTAAAAAGAACCGAAATAGGCTATCTGCCGCAGCAGACTGTTGTTCAGCGCGATTTTCCCGCTTCCGTTTGGGAAATCGTTCTTTCGGGCAACCTGAGCCGTACGGGGCTTAAACCCTTTTACTCAAAGGCTGACAAACAGCGCGCTCTTGAAAACCTTGAGCGTATGGGCATATCGGACTTAACAAAGCGTTGTTACCGTGAACTTTCGGGCGGTCAGCAGCAAAGAGTTCTTCTTGCAAGAGCTCTTTGCGCAACCAAAAAGCTGCTGCTCCTTGACGAGCCTGTTTCCGGTCTTGACCCGAAGGTTACGGCTGAAATGTATGACCTTATTGAAAGCCTTAATAAGCAGGGAATAACGGTTATTATGATTTCCCACGATATAGGAGCGGCGATTAAATACGCAACGCATATTCTTCATATCGGCAGCGAAGTATTCTTCGGTACAAAAGAGGAATACCTTTTCAGCGATAAAGGCAGCGCCTTTGTAAACGGTAAAGGAGGCGAGGCATAATGAGTGAAATTATTACCAAGCTTTCCGTTTATATGACCTACAGCTTCGTGCAGTACGCGTTAATTGCCGGAGTGCTTATTGCTCTTTGCTCGTCGTTGCTCGGCGTAACGCTTGTTTTAAAGCGCTTTTCGTTTATAGGAGACGGACTTTCCCATGTTGCGTTCGGCGCAATGGCAATAGCAACCGTTCTGAAACTGACTAACGATATGGTTGTTATTCTTCCCGTTACCGTGCTTTCGGCAATTCTTCTGCTTGCGGGCGGTAAGAACAGAAAAATAAAAGGGGACGCCGCAGTAGCTATGATTAGCGTTGGCTCGCTTGCGCTCGGCTATCTTATTATGAACGTCTTTCCTGGCTCAAGCAACGTTTCGGGCGACGTCTGCACAACGCTTTTCGGCTCAACCTCAATTCTTACTCTTTCGCCGCTTGACGTGTGGCTCTGCGTTGGACTGTCAATCGTTGTAATAGCCGTATTTGTTATTTTCTATAACAAAATATTCGCAGTTACCTTTGACGAAGGCTTTGCAAAAGCAACGGGTACTAACGCCGGCGCTTACAATTTCATTATTGCGGTAATTATAGCGGTAATCATTGTTCTTGCAATGAACCTTGTAGGCTCTCTGCTTATATCCGCGCTTGTAATTTTCCCCGCGCTTTCGGCAATGAGGGTGTTCAAAAACTTTAAATCGGTAACAATCTGTTCTGCGGTCTTTTCCGTTGTATGCGCAACGCTCGGAATTCTTGTTTCAATTCTTGCAAGTACGCCCGTAGGCTCAACAATTGTTGCTATTGATATTATCGGATTTATTCTGTTCTCCGTAATCGGAGCGGTTAAAAAATAGGAGATTATTATGAAAAAAATAATTGCTTTAATTCTTGCATTTGTGATTGCAGCGGCTTTTGCGGGCTGCGCTTCAAAGGCAGATACAAACAAGGCTGACGGTACCGAAGGCGATACCGCCTCAACCTCTGCTTCCTCGGACGGCGGCAGTGCCGAATATACAACCCAGGCGGCGGCTTATAAGAGCTCGGGCAAAAGCTCGGGTAAATCCTTTGAAACCGTGCTTGATACAAACGAGTACGCTATGTATTACAACATTTTCTATAACGACCAGGGCGGCGAATATGACGGCAAGCCCGTATTCAAAAAGGGTACCTTTGCAACTCTTTATGATGAGTACAGCGGCATTACGCGTTACTATGTGTGGGGTTATAATGACCAGACTAAATGCTGCGACTGGCAGTGGGAGCTTAAGTACGATGAGGTTAATGATATTCCCGCAAACGGCTCGCTCGTTGAGGTAACGGGAACCTTCACCAAGGATGAAAACGCGCTTGACGGCTACTGGATTACGGAGCCTAAAATCAAGGTTAAAAGCGAATACACTCCCGCAGATGTTGATATTGATATGTCAACAATGAGCGCAACGCTTGAAAGGGTACAGGCGTTTTACATTATCAATAAGTACGATAGCCTTGAGGGTAAAACCGTGCGTATGTACGCAAGGGTTCTTTCCGACACCCAGGTTCAGCATCCGTATTATAACGGAACGGACTTTGTTGTTGATGTTGAAACGGACGGAAAAATGCCTGCAATCGGTATGATGGTAATGATTGAAGGTACGGTATAGGAAGGTAAAATTACCAACGCAAAGGTTGAAATTACCGAGGATTATTAAAAACAAAACGGACGGTTAAACCGTCCGTTATTTGTATATCCTGACCGCTGCAACAAGGCGGTCTTTTTTCGTTTTTCTTTCAATTCCTTCAAAAATGAATTTGCCCTTGCCCCTGACGGAAATTACATCGCCTTCGTTTAAAGGCTTGCTTTCCTTCGTTTCAAGGCGGGCGTTAATAAATACCTTTTCTGCGCGTATCAGCTTTGCCGTCTCGTTCCGTGAAAGCTTGTAAACCGCGGCAATCAGCGCGTCAAGTCTTAAAGAGGAAATGTTGATTACAGTAATATCCGGCTTTTCGTTTATAAATTCGGGAAGCTCTTTTTCAATGCTGCAAACTACCGCCGTGTGCCGTACTCTGTCAACGCTCTGAATAATGTAATCTGCAATTTTTTCGCTGCAGAAAACGTAGGCGTCCGTGCCGTTAATTATAATGTCGCCCGTAAGGCTTCTTTCAATTCCGGTTCCCAAAATTGTTCCGAGGTAATCGCGGTGAGTCAGCTTTTCAGCAAACCTTTTGCTTTTGGCCTCAAGCTTAACGCAGGCAATGGGAAATGCGGGGCGTTCACCGAAGGCGGCAATGCATCTTTCCGCGCCGTCATAACCGCCGAACAGCGCAAAATCAAGCCCCGATGATTTCAGCGTGCTGATTTCGTCAAGGTTTAAAAAATCGGTATATTCAGTCGTGTGCCTTACTGCAGCGCGCTCCGAAAGCTCCTCAAAGCGCTTTGCCGTTAAAGTGTCATTTTGCATAAATATCTTTTACTTTCAGCGTGTTTCCTTCAACCGTAAACTTTATTTCAAATTCGGCAAATTCAAAGCCGTAAACCCTTTCGCTGTCGTTCTGATATGCGGGGCGGGGGTCGTTTTCAAGAATGGTTAAAAGCGTCTGCCGTTTTTCCTTCGGAAGCTTGTTTAACAGTTGGTTATCTATTTCAACCTTTAAAATGTTGAACTCCTCGCTGTCTGCAAAGCCTGAAACAGCGTTTTCGTGACAGTCGGAATATTTTACGTACGGCTTAATGTCATAAATCGGCGTGCCGTCTATCAAATCCGCTCCGTTTACAGTAAGCGTAAGCGTTCCGTTTTTAAATTCGCTTTTAACAAGCTTAACGCTTGAAAGCCCGAGGTTGTTAGGTCTGAAAGGGGAGCGCGTTGCAAAAACGCCGAGCCTAACGTTGCCGCCGAGCCTCGGCGGTCTTACGGTAAGCGAATGGCTTTCTCTTATGTTTTCGCTGAAGCCCCATATCAGCCATAGATGCGAAAAACCCTCAATTCCTCTTACCGCGTTTTCATCGCAGTATTCCTTCTCAAACACTATCGTTGAGGGGATGTCGCTTATACCGCTCTGGCGCGGAACGGCAAACTTTGTTTTGAAATCGTTATGTATGTAGGCAACGGGTTTTATTTCCATAGATAATCACCAAATTCCTGAATTGTATATATTATAGCATATATTTTGCGATTTTTAAAAAAAATTATTGAATTTACTTTTATTTTATTGTATTATATAGTGGTAAAGGTGTTATTACGCCCATTTTTAGCTAATAAGGAGATACAGCTTATGGCAAAGGTAAAAGCAAAATCAGGACTCGCTAAAGCGAACAAAGTTTTATTCTTTATTTTCTTGGCGCTTTTAATTGCAACGGTAGTTATAATTATCTTTTCAAAGCCGAAGGTTGCCGAAGTTCCTGCGGACGCAGCAGGCGCAGCAACAGAGGACGTTGCAAAGATTGACGAATTTGTTGCAGGTACTTACGGCGGAAAAGATTTCCAGAGCGTTGACGATGTAGTTAAGTACTATGTTGAGGTATTTGATTATAACAAGACCTTAACAGCTAACTATAAAGAAAACGGTGAAACAAAGACTTATTATAAGCTTCTCGGTGACGAAAACCTTTCTGTTGAAAACCTCCTTATTGAGGGCAAGTCCAACAGTATGATTAACAACCTTGTACCCGGTATCCTCGGCGGTATCTTCAAGGGCAACGTTAAGGGTCTTCCTCCTTCAGATAACCGTGACCCGAACCTTGACACAAGGGACGACGGCAAGATTGACGAAAGACATTCTCATCTTACTGCTGACGACGTACTTGCCGCTAACGTTAAGGATAACGGCGACGGTACAATTACTATCCAGATTCAGCCCAAGGCAGTTATTCTTTCTATGCCTGACGCTGACGCACAGGGTCGTTTCTTCAACGTACTCGGCGATATTTCGGGAACAGTTGAATCTATTTCCGTTCTTTCCTTCGCTTCGGGTACTATTGATGAAAACTTTGTAGTAAATTATCAGGGCGGTGTTGGTACAATCAAGATTGATACCAAGACAAATGAGGTTATTGAAGCTGATTACGAAATGGACGTACACATTGACGTTAAGCACGCTAACGTAGCCGTAATCAAGGATAAGAACGCTTCTCTTGATATTATTTACACAAACCATTTCCCGGCAAGTGACGATTACCTTAAGGAAATGAAGGGTATCACAAGATAATCAAAATTGAGTTAAGGGGTGCTCGGCACCCCTTTAATTATGAGTATGAAAAAGTTTTTTACTAAAACCTACGGATTATGGCTGACCGCCGCGCTTTGCTGTTTTCTTTGGGGCTCGGCTTTTCCCGCAATTAAAACGGGGTATAAGCTTTTTTCAATAGAGCAAAGCGACACCCTGTCAATTATTCTTTTTGCGGGAGTTCGTTTTTTCCTTGCGGGCGTGCTTACGCTCTGTATTTTCAGCGCCGCGGAAAAAAGACTGCTGCTGCCGAATAAAGGAAATATTAAGCAAATCTGTATTCTTTCGCAGTTTCAGACCGTGCTGCAGTATTTCTTTTTCTACCACGGTCTTGCGTTCACAAGCGGAGCAAGGGGCTCCGTTATAAACGCCGCAAGCGTTTTTATCTCCCTTGCAATAGCGGCGCTTATATTTAAAATGGAGCGCCTGAACGCAAATAAAATAATCGGCAGCGTTATCGGCTTTGCGGGCGTTGTTTTAATCAGTCTTGATGCGCTTAAAGGCGGTACAGGCGGCTTGAAAGGTGAGGCGTTTATTCTTCTTTCAAGCGTTTCCCACGGCTTTTCCGTTGTGTTTATGAAACGCTATTCGGAAAAGGAAAGCCCTCCGCTGCTTTCGGGCTGGCAGTTCGTTCTCGGCGGCGCGGTAATGACAGTGTGCGGCTTTGCCCTCGGCGGCAGGCTAAGCGGGTTTACTTTTAAATCCTGCGCGCTTTTGCTTTATATGGCAATGATTTCCGCAGTTGCGTATTCGCTTTGGAGCATACTGCTGAAATATAACGAGGTATCAAAGGTTACCGTTTGCGGGTTTATGACTCCCGTTTTCGGCTATTTCCTTTCCCTTCTTGTTTCAAGCGACGGCTTTGTAATTACCTTTGCAAGCCTTGCGGCGCTCCTGCTTGTTGTTATAGGAATTGTTGTAGTAAACTATGATTTTAAAGAGTATAATAAAACGAGGTGATACTATGTTTAAAGAGATTAAAATAACCGATATTAAGGAAAATGCAGTAGACCTTCTTAAAAATCAGTGGGCACTCGTTACTGCAGGTAATGAGGAA
>JAFYGD010000066.1 GCA_017543415.1 Eubacterium sp.
ACAAAATACGCCGTGTCGGAGGAGAGCGCTACGGGTATTACGGTGCTGTCCTTGGCAACTGTAAAGGCAATAAGGATAATTCCTATAATTCCCGTAATAAGCACCCTTACCCTTATTTCCTTCTTTTTGCGGATAAGGCTTTCAATAAAGCTTTCCTTTTCGCTTTCGCTTTCATAATCGTCGTCAACAACCTTGTTGCTGCCGAGCGAGGCGTCTGTTTCGTCCGGACCGAAAAGGCGGAACTTGCCGATTTTTTCCTGACGCCTCAGCTCAAGCTCGCGCTCTGCGGCTTCCTCGTCAATCTTTTCCACCTCGTCAATTTTATCGTCAAAGCCCTCAAAGGTAATCTGCTCGCCCGTTTCCTCGTCAAAGGAGCTTTCCTCCGCGTTAAAGGCATCAACAAGGTTCTCCTTTGAAACTATGGTCGGTATGTTTTCAAGGTCGTCGGGAGCCTCGTTTTCGCTTTCGCTTGTAACGAAAACCGCAGTTTTTTCCGAAACCTCGGGCTTTTCGGCTTCAACAATAATTGTTTTTTCCTCCGCCCTCGGCTCAGAATCAAGGCTTATGCTCCTCGTTTTGCCGTCCGGCTCGTCGTCAAAGGGCTCGGGTACGATTTTAATATCGCCGTCGTCCTCTTCCGCAGGCTCGGTTTTAACGGCGGGCGTAAAAACCTTAACCTCCTCCTTTTCGGAGGGGATATATTCCTTAACGTCCTCCTCGGGCTCGGGCGGCTTTACCGCTTCGGCAATCCTGCGCGCAACCTCTTCTTCGTCAACAACGATTTCCTCCTGCGCTGCCTTTGCCTTTTCGTTCAGGCTCTGCTCGGCTGAAACAAGCTGGCGCTCCGCCTCCGCCTTTATCTGTTCGGCGCGTTTAATTATTTCATCTATTGAAAAACCTTTATTCTCGCTCATTTCTTCTCTCTCAGTCAAGTCTTTGTTTTGCAATTTCGTACATTATTATGCCCGCCGCAACGGAAGCGTTAAGGGAGTTAACCCTGCCGAGCATCGGAAGGCTTACTGTAACGTCGCACTTTTCCTTGATAAGCCGTCCTACTCCGCTGCCCTCGCTGCCTACAACGAGCGCCGCGCCGCCCGAAAAATCGGTTTTATCCCAGCGCTGACCGTCCATATCCGCAGCGTAAACCCAGATGTTTTGCGCCTTGAGCTTTTCTATGGTTTCGGCAAGGTTGGTAACCCTTGCAACCCTCATATATTCAAGCGCGCCGCAGGAGGTTTTTGCAACAATAAAGTTAAGCCCTACTCCGCGCCTTTTCGGAATAATTATTCCGTGAACTCCGCACGCCTCTGCGGTACGGATAATTGCGCCGAGGTTGTGGCTGTCCTCAATTTCGTCACATATAACTATAAACGGCTTTTCGCCCTTTTCTTCGGCAAAGGCAAGTATATCCTCAACGCTGACGTATTCGTGAGCGGGAACGTTTGCGGCAACGCCCTGGTGGTTAGCCCCCGCGCAGAGAGCATCAAGCTTGCGGCGGTCAACGTTTTTTATAACTATTCTTTTTTCTTTGCAAAGGGCGATAATTCTGTTGATTGAGCCTTCGCGCTCTCCCTTGGCAATCATAACGTTTTCAACCTCGCGGCCGCTCTTTAAAAGCTCCGTTACGGCGTTCCTGCCGATTACAAGGCTGTCGTTTTCTTTTATATCTTTCAAGGCAAAATCTCCTATATAAAGTATTCCATTATAATTATAACATCTATATATAGAAAAAGCAACGGAAACCGCTGCTTTTATTTTATTTGCGTTATTTCATTTTTCTTAACTATGAAGGCGTGGTTTGCCATTTCAATCAGCGGGGCGTCGTTTTCGGGAGAATCGGTGTAGAAATTTTCAATCTCCGCGCTGCCGTACTGCTCCTTAAAGGCCTTGATTTTGTTTTCCCTAATGTTTACAAAAAGGATTTTGCCCGTTTTGCTGTCAACGCGCGAGGTAAGCCACCGCTTAATCCCGAGCCGCCTGCACACCTCCTCGATATTGAAATCGGGCGAAGCGGTAATAATCAAATCGTCGTCGCTGCGCAGCTCCTCGTAAAGGGGCTTGATTTTTTTCATATGCTTATCCCAGAACACCTTGGGGTCGTTTTCAAAATCCACAACGCGCAACACGTCCTTTTCCACCATCGGAACATAGCGCTCAATAATTTCGGGAATGCCGACATCACCCTTTTTATAGCGCGCAAATGCCTTTAAAACCGTAACAATATGCTTGATAAGCCACGGCTTTCTCGCCATATAGAAGAAAAACATATCAAGCGTGCTTTCGCCGTCGTAAATAGTGTTGTCAAAATCAAATACGTTCATTCTGCACCAGCCTTCTGTTTTTAATAACAAGCCTTACGAGAAAAGCTATTCCCCTTGCGCAAAGCTCAAGGCACATCGCAATCCATACGCCCTTTAAACCGATACGCGGAGCAAGAAACGCCGCAAGCGGTATTCTTATCGCCCACATGCTTACAAGGTTCATTATGCTCGGAACAAGGGTATCGCCCGCGCCCCTGAAAACGCCGGTTGCAACAATTGACGCTGCAAACAGCGGCTCCGCAAAAGCCTCTATTTTAAGCACCGCCGCGCCGAGCACGGCAATTTCCGCAACGGGGGTAAGCGCCCTCATCATAAGCGGCGAAAGAAAATACATAAGCGCGCCCGTTATTCCCATTATTGCCATACCTACGCCGACCGTTATATAGCTCAGCCTTGCCTGAAGGTCGCGTCGCTTTGCGCCTATGCTCTGGCCGAGCATTGTTGTTGCGGCGGAGGCTATTCCGTAGCCGGGCATATAGCACAGCCCTTCGGCAGTTACAGCAAGCGAATTTGCGGCTATTGCAACCGTACCGAGCGGCGCAACGATTTTTGTTGACATAATCTGCGCCGAGCACATTACGATTTGCTCAAAGGCAAGCGGAAGTGAAATTGAAACCGCGCGCTTCAGCTCCTTTTTGCGGATTTCAACACCCTCGCCCCTTCTTAAACGGAACACGGGGGATTTGACAAAAAGGAAGTAGCCGAACGGGAGAGCCATTACCGTTTCCGCAAGAACAGTTCCGACAGCCGCGCCTTTAACGCCGAGGTGGAATACAAAAATAAACACATAGTTAAACGGAATGTCAAGGAAGCACATTACCGCTTCAAGTATGCCCGGAGTTTTTGTGTTGCCGCTGCTCTGAAGCATTGCAATACAAATGCTGTTAAACTGAAATACGGGAAGGAACAGGGAGTTGATAAGAAAATATACGGAAGCGTCGCTTCTTATATCCTCGCCGCCGCCGAGCCATAACGGCAGCTGAGGGCTGATTGCAGCGCTTACCGCCGCCAGAAGCGCGCTGAAGCCGAGCGAAAAGATAAACGCCTGCTTCATAATACGCCTTGCGCCCTCTTCGTCCTTTGCGCCGATTGCCTGCGCCGCCTGAACCGAAAAGCCGGCAACCGTTGAATAGCAAACGCCGTTTACCAGCCACTGGCTTGAGGCAACAAGGCCGATTGCAGCCGTTGCGCCGCCGCCGAGCCGTCCTGCCATTGCGGCGTCTATATACTCCATTATTATAATTGAAACCTGGGCGAGCATCGTCGGTATGCTCAGCCTTACGGTCATTGCAAGAAGATTTGAAAGGGAAAGGCTTTTGCCGTCCCTCATTGCTTTGAGATAGTCGTTTTTCATACGGATATTGTAACAGAATACAGGGCAAAAAACAATTGCAAAAAGTAAATTTGACAAAAGACTTTTATAAATATATACTTAAATTATTAAGGGGGTATATTTATGATTACTAACCATAACATTGTTTTAACCGGCGCTTCAAGCGGAATAGGCTTTGAGGTGCTTAAATTACTTGCAAAGGGCGA
>JAFYGD010000067.1 GCA_017543415.1 Eubacterium sp.
GAAATTCTGTTGCGTTTCGTATCAACCTCAAGTACCCAGACGGTAACTATGTCGCCTACCTTCAATACGTCCGAAGGATGCTTGATGTATCTGTTTGTAATCTGGCTTATATGAACAAGACCGTCCTGATGAACTCCTACGTCAACAAACGCTCCGAAATCAATTACGTTTCTTACGGTGCCTTTAAGCTCCATTCCCGCCTTAAGGTCCTCAATGCTCATAACGTCACTTCTGAGCATCGGCTGCGGAAGCTCGTCTCTCGGGTCGCGTCCGGGTTTGGAAAGCTCTGAAACAATATCAATCAATGTCGGCTCGCCAATACCGAGCTGTACCGCAAGCGCCGACGTTCCCGCAGTTTCAACTCTCTGCTTAAGAGCTGAAATATTGCCGCTTCTTACGTCGTTTTCGCTGATTTCGCAGATGCTTAAAAGCTCCTTTGCCGCCGCGTAGCTTTCCGGGTGAACAGCAGTGTTGTCAAGCACGTTTTTGCTTTCAGCCACCCTAAGGAATCCTGCGCATTGCTCAAATGCCTTAGGACCGAGCTTTGAAACCTTTTTAAGCTGCTGGCGTGAGGTGAACATACCTATCTCCTCACGGTAAGTTACAATGTTTTTAGCAATCGAGCTGTTGATGCCCGAAACCCTGCTGAGCAGCTGGGGTGAGGCGGTGTTAAGGTCAACGCCTACCGAGTTTACGCAGTCCTCAACAACTCCGTCAAGCGCATTTGTAAGCTCCTTCTGCGGCATATCGTGCTGGTACTGACCTACACCGATTGCCTTCGGGTCAATCTTTACAAGCTCCGCAAGCGGGTCCTGAAGCCTTCTTGCTATTGAAACAGCTGAACGAAGGCTTACGTCGTAGTCGGGGAATTCTTCTGCGGCAAGCTTTGACGCGCTGTAAACGGAAGCGCCTGCTTCACTAACTACCATATAGGTAATTCCGCAGTCAAGCTCCTTTATTACTTCGGCTGCAAAAACCTCCGTTTCGTGTGAAGCCGTGCCGTTTCCGATAGCAAACATTTTAACTCCGTGCTTTTTTACAAGAGCTTTAATCTTCGTCTTAGCCTCGTCAACCCTTTTGAATTCGGGTACGGGGAAAATAACTCCCGTGTCAAGCACCTTGCCGGTTTCGTCAACAACCGCAACCTTGCAACCGGTCCTGTAACCGGGGTCAAGACCGAGCGTAACCTTGCCCTTAACGGGCGGCTGCATAAGGAGCTGCCTTGTATTTTCGCTGAATACTTTAATTGATTTTTCACAAGCGGAATCGGTCAGCTCGTTTCTTATTTCTCGTTCAACGGAAGGGAAGATAAGCCGTGTAAAAGCGTCGTCTATCGCCTCAATAACCTCGTCTGTTGCCGCGTTGTTATTCTTGCAGTGAAGCTGGTAAAGAAGGTCTGTCGCAAGCGTTTTGTCGTATTCAATGCCGACCTTTAAAAAGCCTTCCTTTTCGCCCCTGTTAATTGCAAGAACCCTGTGTCTTGCAATCTTGCTTACGGGTTCACTGTATTCCTTATACATTTCGTAAACGCCGAGCTCTTCCTGCGCGCCCTTTGCGGTAATAACTCCGTTTTTGCGTATCGAGTATCTTAAAATCTTCCTTCCCTTCGGGTCGTCTGAAATCATTTCGGCAATTATATCTCTTGCACCCTGAAGCGCGTCCTCAACGGTTTCAACCTCTTCGTTAAGGTAATCCTGTGCAAGTACTGACGGCGCAGGCGTGCCTTTTTCCTGAGCGTAAATTGCGTCCGCAAGTCCCTGCAGACCCTTTGCCTTAGCAACGGAAGCTCTCGTTTTGCGCTTGGGGCGGAACGGACGGTAAATGTCCTCAAGCTCCGTCATTGTTGCGGCGGCTTCAATGGATGCCATTATTTCGTCTGTCATAAGCTCCTGTTCCGTAATTGAGTTAATAACCTTTTCCTTCTGTTCTTCAAGGTTGCGCAGGTATGCCAGCCTGTCGTTCAGCTCTCTTAAAAGCTGGTCGTCAAGCGAGCCGGTTGCTTCTTTACGGTAACGCGCAATAAAGGGGATAGTGTTGCCGTCGTCAATCAGCTCAAGCGTGTTCTTTACCTGCCACGCCTTAAGCTTAAATTCGGTTTCAAGTTGTTTTACAATGTCCATAAGTGTTTTCCTTTTCAGATTTGTGTTTTACTATTTTACCAAAGTTTTAACAAAATTTCAATATATATTGAAAAAACAAAAAATTCATTGACAAAAACCACTATATCTGCGATAATTAATTTGCTAATAATAATCTGTATTATATCGTATAATATAGTGAAACGGAGTAATTTTTATGTGTGGAATTATAGGTTATACCGGTTACAGCGAAGCGAGAGGTATACTCTTAAAAGGACTTAAAACCCTTGAATACAGGGGCTATGACAGTGCAGGCGTTGCCGTATATCACCCTGATTTTAAAGAGGTTCTTGTAACTAAATGTGAAGGCAGGGTTGAAAAACTTGCCGAAAAAACGGGCGCAGTAAAGGGTACCGCGGGTATAGGTCATACCCGTTGGGCAACCCACGGCGGAGTATGTGACGAAAACTCTCATCCCCACAAATTCGGAGCCGTTACGCTCGTTCATAACGGTATTGTTGAAAACTATGCCGCAATAAGAAATCAGCTCGGCGTTGCGGATAAGCTCCGCTCCCAGACCGACAGCGAGGTTGTAGCAGCGCTTATTGATAA
>JAFYGD010000068.1 GCA_017543415.1 Eubacterium sp.
CTCGCCCGCCATAACGCGTTTTTCAAGCTCGTACCTTACCATAACGTGGAGCGCGTAGGTAAGCTCGTCGGCTTCCGTTCTTATAAGCGAGGGCTGAGCCATGTTAACCGCACGGTAAAGCTCTTCTGCCGTTCTGCCCTCCATTTGTTTGGGGAAGATTTCGCAGAGCTTGGGGAAGATGTATCTGCAAAACGCTCTGCTTCTGCCTACAATGTTTTCGTAAAACATGCTCTGTCTTTCGTGGATGCTCATTGAGGTTCCTCCGTCAAGCACGGTGAACGCTAAATCCTCGTCGCTGCCCGTGTCGTAAAGCGCGTGGCCGCCCTCGTGGATAACGCTGTACATTGAGGATACAAAATCGTCCCTGTGATAATGGGTTGTAATCCTTTCGTCAAGGTGCGAGCCGAGGCTGGTTGTAAACGGGTGCTCGGTGGTTGAAAGTCCTACATGGTCAAGGTCGAGCCCTATTGTTTCCATAAGAAAGTATGCGAGCTCCTCCTGCTTTTCGTCCGTGAAGTAACCGAAACGGATTGAATCGTCAACCTGCGGCTTTTCCGCAACCTTTTTTATGAGAGGAACCAGTCCTTCACGCAGCTTTGCAAAAAAGGCGTCAAGAGTTTCCTTTGTCAGCCCCTCTTCGTATTCGGAAAGCCAGTATTCGTACGGGTCCTTTTCCGGCGCAATGTACTGCGCAAATCGCTTTACGGTTTCAAATATCTTTTTAAGATAAGGGCGGAAAAGCTCAAAGTCGGACGCCGCTTTTGCCCTGTGCCAGATGTCGTCCGCCTTAACAAGCAGCTCCTGGTAGGCAACATATTCGTCCATCGGGATTTTTTTCATATTGCGGATGTCCTTAAGAAGAAGGAAAACCATCCTTTGCTCCCTGTCCGTAAGCTCCGACTTATTTTCGTCAAGGTATTCAAGCAGCTCAACCGTTTCGGGCGAGGTGCTTTTTATATACAGCTCCTCCGAAAGCACGGAAAGGCTCACCGCCCTGTTTTCGGCGGTTTCCTTCGGCGCGGTTGTAACGCCGTCGTAGGTAATAAGCCCGAGCGCGTGGTCGTACGCGGCAAGCTTTTTTTGCAGCGCGTAAAGCTTTTCTTTTGCGTCATTTAATTTTTGCATAGTGTTTCTCCTTTGAAAATACTGGAAATATAATAACATATATTTAACTTTATGGCAATTAGTTGTTGAGATATTTAATGAAATAATATATAATCATTATAGTAAAATTTTGAGGTGTATTATGGATAACAGCAAGGGATTTTTACAGCCTGAGGATTATGTTGAGCCGCGCTGCGTTCTTTGTGACGAGCCGTATGGCAGGGAGCCGGAGGTAAAGCCCGTACCGCAGGACAGAATAATAAGAAAAATGGACGAATATATGTCCCGCCGCGACTATGCGGGAGCGGAGCGCCACCTTAAATACTGGCTCAGCGAGGCAAAGGCGGGCTTTGATAAGGGCGGCGAGCTGCTTATCAGAAACGAGCTTGTAGGCCACTACCGCAAAACCGCAGACAGGGAAGGCGCGTTTGAAAGCGCAAAGGAGGCTCTGCGCCTTCTTGAAGAGCTCGGCTTTGAAAACAATATAAGCGCGGGCACAACCTATATCAATATTGCAACCGCTTTTAACGCCTTCGGTGAAAACGAAAGGTCAATGGAGCTTTTTGAAAAGGCAAGGGCGGTTTACGAGAGCAACGAAAATACCGCGCCGCAGCTGCTCGGCGGGCTTTATAACAATATGGCGCTCACCCTTGTTGCCATGGGCGAATATGAAAAGGCGTTTTTGCTTTACGATAAAGCGCTTGCGGTTATGGAAAAGGTGCGCGGCGGAGAGCTTGAACAAGCGATAACCTGTCTTAATATGGCGGACGCTTATACCGCGCAGCTCGGCAGCGAGCAGGGGGAGAAAAAGACGCAGGAGCTTGCTGACAGAGCCTACGGTCTTCTTAAAAATACCGAAGCCCCGCGCGACGGCTATTACGCCTTCGTCTGCGAAAAATGCGCGCCGAGCTTTTCATACTACGGCTATTTTGCAGCTGCGGCGGAGCTGAAGAAAACTGCGGAGGAAATATATGAACGGAATTGAGCTTTCAAAAGCGTTTTTTGAAGAATACGGCAAGCCTATGCTTGAGGAGTTTCCCGAGGTTAAGCCTTACCTTGCGGCAGGGCTTTTCGGCAGCGGGTCGGAATGCTTCGGCTTTGACGATAAGGTTTCTTCCGACCATGATTTTGAAGCGGGCTTCTGCCTTTTCCTTCCCGATGAAAGCGTTGTAGACAGACGTACGGCGTTCCTTCTTGAACGCGCCTACGCAAAGCTGCCCGGGGAATTTATGGGCGTGCGCCGCTCAATGCTCTCGCCCGTTGGCGGAGCGCGCAGGGGAGTGCTGCGCACGGACGAATTCTTCCTTGAAAAAATCGGCTCAAAGGACGGAACGCTCACCTTAAATCAGTGGCTCACCGTTCCCGAGCAGGCGCTTGCAGAGGCAACCAACGGGGAGGTTTTCTTTGATAACTACGGCGAAATTACAAAAATCCGCGAAGGACTGAAGCAGTATCCCGAAGAGGTGCGCCGCAAAAAGCTTGCAGGCAATCTTCTGCTTATGGCGCAGTCGGGACAGTATAATTATAAGCGCTGCCTTGACCACGGCGAGGAGGCGGCGGCGCAGCTTGCAGTCGGCGAATTTGTAAACAGCGCTATGGCGGTAATATTTTTACTTAATAATAAATATAAACCCTATTATAAATGGAGCTTCCGCGCATTAAGGGCGCTGCCGAAGCTTTCGCTTGAAGCGGAGATAATGGAATACCTTTTAACCACCCCAAACGGCAGCGATACCGCAGAGGAAAAATACTATGCAATAGAGGGCATAGCCGCGGACGTCATTGACGAGCTTGCCGAACAGGGACTTACCAACGCAATCTGCGGCGACCTTGAAAAGCACGCCTATTCGGTAAACGACGGCATTGAGGACGCTGAGCTCCGCAATATGCATATCCTTGCCGCTGTATAAGATGTAAATAATTATTAAAGGAATATATTATGAAATTACACGGAATACAAAAAATGACGCTGCTCGATTTCCCGGGCGTCGTTTCCTGCACGATATTTTTAGGGGGCTGTGATTTCCGCTGTCCGTTCTGCCACAACTTTGAGCTTGTTGACGGAACGGCTCAGCCCGTTATGACCGATGACGAGCTTATTGACTTTCTTAAAAGCCGCAAGGCGCTGCTTGACGGCGTTGCGATTACGGGCGGAGAGCCGCTTCTGCACAGGGACATAATTGAGCTAATTGAAAAAATACGCTCCGTCGGCTACAAGGTTAAGCTTGACACCAACGGTTATCACCCCGAACTGCTTGAGGAAATACTTGAAAAGGGAATTGTTGATTATATCGCTATGGATATAAAAAACTGCGAAGAAAAGTACGCCTTAACCTGCGGGCTTGAGGAAATGGACCTCGGCAGAATCAGAAGGAGCATTTCGCATTTAATGAATGGCAGCACGGATTACGAATTCCGCACCACGGTTATTAACGAATTTCATACCGCCGAGGACTTTGAAAAAATGGGCGAAATGATAAAAGGCGCAAAGCGTTATTTCCTTCAGAGGTTTACGGACAGGGACTCCGTACCCTACGGAAACCTTACAGCTCCGAGCTTTGATAGTATGCATAAATACGCTGAAATTGCCCGTAAATACGTTGAAAATACGCAATTACGCGGAGTTGAGTAAAACACAACATATGGTATATTTTAAAAAATTTTTAAAAAAATAACGGAACATATTGACAAACACTCCTCTTGTTGTTATAATACATTTTGCACGATTTAAAAGCGAAATATTAGCAACAAGAGGAGATTATTATGTATCAGGTAATTAAAAGAGACGGCAGCGTTACCGATTTTGATATAAGCAAAATCAGCGCCGCTATCGCAAAGGCCTTTGAGGCACAGGGAAAGGAATCCCACCCAAGTATTATTGATTTAATAGCGCTTCGCGTTACTGCGGATTTTGACAGCAAAATAAAGGATAACAAAATCAGCGTTGAAGCTATTCAGGACAGCGTTGAAAAGGTTCTTTCCGAAGCAGGCTATGCAGACGTTGCAAAGGCATATATCCTCTACCGTAAGCAGAGGGAAAAGGTCCGCAACATCAATTCAACCCTTTTAAACTATAAGGATATCGTTGACAATTATCTTAAAATCAACGACTGGCGCGTTAAGGAAAATGCAACCGTTACCTATTCCGTAGGCGGTCTTATCCTTTCAAACTCGGGCGCAATCACAGCCAACTACTGGCTCAGCGAAGTTTACGATGAAGAGGTTGCAAACGCACACCGCAACGCTGAAATTCATATCCATGACCTTTCA